>NZ_WTFC01000001.1:0-130682 GCF_009795795.1 Gilliamella sp. Pas-s95
TGCCCCAACTTGCGCGGGGGCGTTATTCTTTGTTAGATTGTCCTCTCAGGCACCATAACCGCCCCCGCGGCCCAAGGATTAAGGACTAAACGCTAAAAACTAAGGTGCGGTGCAAACAGCATAGTTGCCGTAGCCGGCACTGTCGCTGAGGACAACGCCGCGGTTCGAGGTGACAGAGAAGCCACCGCTACCTGCTGCGTCACTCGTCCAGTAGTTGGCGACGAAGCCCGCATCAGCGTAGAAGTTCATGGAGCCCCACTCCGTGAAAAAACCTGCACCTATGTGACGCATGTAAACATTATTACTAGACGACGGCACGGCACCTACTGCACCAGTACAAGGATAACTATTATTCACTCCATAACCACGACAAACCGCATTAGTTAAATCCCTTACCCTAACAATACGATAACCCAAATCACGACACCAAGTGGATTGGTTAGACTGAGAAGCAGTTTTATTACCCCGATGGACGAACCACTGCCTCAACACAAATCCATAACGAACCTCATTACCATTACTATCCCTACCGACCAACTCAAACTTCTGTGGCAAAGATAGCGACGGAGTAAGCCGACTAGGACTACTTGAGTTTATTTGAGCACTAGTTGCCCTAGGACCCCTTAATGTTACCCGTGTTACATAACTGGATTTATCTCTAATCCAGACATCGGCTTGGACAGTACGTCCATCTGGGGCTGTGAATGTACCAGAACGCGGCCTTGTCCAACTCACCGTTGCCCTTAAACGACCACTTGTATTAACTGTCCAACTCAACTGACTTGCATCGATTCCACCAACATCCAAATCAAAATACAATCCATCAGCACCTGTAGTTGGAAAGTTTAACTCGTAAGACGATGGACTTGCTGACTGAACCAAAAAGCCCTTAGTAGGAGACCATATGTTAGATGGGCCGGCAAAGCGAGGGTTGTCGATAGAATTGATGCCAGTAGTACCACCAAACAACAAATTAGGCCTGACCGAACAAATAACCGGCTGTGACGACAAAGTGATATAATACTCCGCCGTCCCTCCGTAAAATCGACTACCTCTTGGCACACCATAACGAGTCTCTAAAGCCCCCCCTGTACTACTTAAAGTTAACTTATAAGGCGCTTTACATAGACTTAATGTATCATTACGACTAACGGTAGTGCCATTTTTATCCCTTATTGTTAAATCTATACGCCCTGATGCTGTAACACCATTAGCACCCTGTCCATCTCCATCATCATCTCCCCACTTCCCTTGGCTAACCAAATTATTTATATCTATTGCATACTCACCATTTACTAATGGGACCGATGCGGGAACCACCGTGTGTATATCATTAAAAGTAAAATTACCACTAGGTAACCTTATCGGATTGGTAGCACTTGATGTGTTAGCTGACTGAGTAATACGTCTTCCATCTGGCAACTCGATTGCCAAAAAAGTATCCGTATTAGTTGCCTTTGTCTGTCCCCCATCAAATGTTAAATATGGCGCAGTACCTTCAATTGCTCTTGATGTATGTGCCGTTAATGCCACTGAACCCTGTGAATACGACAACAAGAGCAACAACGCGAAGAACAACGCCGATTTAGATAATTTTGATAATAATGAAAGTCTAAACCATAATGGCAGTTTGGATACCAATGACGGTCTTATTGAACTTAATAAACACTTGGATATCGACGATAATTTTACCGAACATGTGGCCGATGACCTGACCAAAGCGGTTTCCGACGATGTCTCCAAGGATGTTGCCGAAGTACCCGCCGAAAACATCGCCAGTAAAGACCTCGATGACGGCGTCCATTTCGCTACGCGAAATGACTTCGATGATGATAATAAGAACTGTGTCTGATTTAGACTACGGTGAAATTGAAAAAGATTTAGGGCATAGGTTTGGCAGGCCATGTGCCATGTGCCATGTGCCATACATGGTAACGCATTTCGATTATCCTGTCAAGTAATTTTTTGTTTTATTTAAACTTTTTATAATTAACCGCTCGACTGACGAGCTTTCCCTTGCTTTTAAAGCACTTAAATTATAACCGCTTGAGTAATAATGCGCTAGCTTTTTTGTTAAATATTTGTAAAGTTTTGTTAAGTTGATAAGGTTGAGCTTTTGTTGGCGTGTTTTGGGAAATGGTTTTTGGTTAAAAACAACTTAGTCACCGACCAAAAAATCGGTCAGAAAAGTAATTGATTTTATTAAAGTTTTTTATTTGACTAATAAATAGAAAAAGTCTTGTTTAGGCTTTATTTAGTTTTTGTAATATGAGGAATAAATGCATTATTAAGATTTGGAGCGGGAAACGAGGTTCGAACTCGCGACCCCGACCTTGGCAAGGTCGTGCTCTACCAACTGAGCTATTCCCGCTTATTGAGGTGCTTCAAAAGAAGTGGTGAGCATTATACAAAAAAATTTGTATCTAGCAACCACTTTTTGCCATTATTTTTTATCTTTCCAACTAAGTGATTCAAAAACGCCAAATAGGAACAGGCGTACTACTTTGAATTTGTCTTGTTGCTTTTCTTGCTTGGTCATGGTTGAGCTTAGGAACCATGCTTGTAAGCCGTGGGTAACCACAAAGGCGATTAAGCCTATATTGGCAACAATATTAGCTGGTTTTGGGTAAGGACAAATTAGGTTAAATAATAAAAATAACCACATTAACGAATATAAGGCTTTGCCAATAAAGATGAACATTAATTATCTTCCCGTATAAAAAGGTAGCTGTGAACTTGGCCGGCGGTTTTTTCGCGATGTAAGTGCCAGTTATTTGGAATATAGGTTGTTAGGTCGTGCTCGATTTCTGCTTCAATATAAATATAAGCCGACGGTTTGAGCCAGTTGTTGTGTTCAAGTAGGCTGACCGTTTTTGCGACTAAGGATTGATGAAACGGCGGATCGATAAATACAATATCAAACTGTTTGGATGCAGGTTTGTTAAGCCACGCGAGGGTGTCGGTGTGATAAATGTCGATAGCATCGCTCGCAATTAACTGTTTGTTTTTGTTGAGTAGCTGGGCAACTTGTTTGTCTTTTTCCAGTAAGGTGACGCTTGTGGCGCCCCTTGATGCGGCTTCAAAGCCGAGAGATCCGCTACCAGAAAAACAATCCAAGCAATGGCTGCCTTGGATAACTGGCATTAACCAGTTATATAAGGTTTCTTTGATGCGGTCTGTGGTTGGACGTAGTCCTTGTTTGTCAAGCACCGATAACTTTCGTCCACGCCACTTTCCGCCAATAATTCTGATTGAACCATTCATGTTAAATCCTTTATCAGAATAGTTCTGATGAGTTGCCTTCAGAGTCGATAACTTTGGTGCCCACTTCTTGTGTTGCATAACCCGTTGGCTCAGTGCCCTTTATAAAATATTCTGACATGGTTTTTGAGCTTGAGCTTGGTAATAATCCAGTTTTTTGATCAATCGTGACCGAAATGACATTTTCAGGTTTGACATCTTCTTTTACGGGAACATCTTTTAGGGCGACTTTCATATAATCGACCCATACCGGGTTTGCCGTTACGGCACCGGCTTCGGCTCGGAATGTTCGGCCTAAATCACGTCGGTGGTCATCAAACCCCATCCAAACAGTGGTAACAATATTACCACCAAATCCAGAAAACCAAACGTCTTTAGACGCGTTGGTGGTACCTGTTTTACCACCGACGTCTTTTCGACCTAATGCTTTTACACGCCATGCAGTTCCTTGCCAATCTGAGCCACCAAATACGATAGATCGAAGTCCATCTTTCATGATATACGCAATGCCACTATTGACTGTGTGTGGAGCATATTTTGATGTGACATCTGTATTTTTTTCGTCTGGATTGATGTCAGGTAATACTAAATTGTCGTCAGCTTTAAGGTTAGCTTGTTCTGGCTCTTCGCTATCTGATTCGTTTGATTCATTTTCGACACTATCTAATGCCACAGGTTTAGTGCCAGCTGTGCTGATATCGTCGTTACAGTCGTGACAAGCAATCACTGGTTGATGTTGATATATAGTGCCTGCACCATTGTTGTATTCTATCTTTTCAATCAAATATGGCGTAATTAGGTAGCCGCCATTAGTGATAACGGAATAAGCTCTTGCAACTTGTAGTGGTGTAAATGATGCCGAACCTAACGCTAATGACTCGTTATGCGAGATGTTTTCTTTAGGGAAGCCAAAACGCTCTAAATACTCTGCTGCATAATCGATCCCTACAGCGCGCAATGCCCTGACCATCATTACATTTTTAGACATTCCAAGGCCAATTCTTAACCGTAATGGCCCCGCATAAGTTGGCGGTGAATTTTTGGGGCGCCATGTTTCACTACCCGTTGAGCGGACAATAGGTGCGTCATTGAGTAGTGTCGCCATTGTCAAACCTTGTTCTAAAGTGGCGGTATAAATAAATGGCTTTATGTTCGAGCCTAATTGCCTTAAGGCTTGTGTCGCGCGATTAAATTTGCTTAAGTTAAAATCGTAACCCCCAACAATGGCTTTGATAGCACCATTATCGGAATCAAGTGATACAAGCGCAGCATTAACCGCTGGAATTTGTGCGAGTCCCCAATTGTCGCCCGATTTTTTAACCCAAATAAGCTGCCCTGCTTTGAGAGTATCCGACACTTTTTTCGGGAATGCGCCTTGTCTTGAGTCACTAATAAATGGACGTGCCCATTTCATATCTTGGTAGCTAATAGTAATATTACTTTTATCGGTTAATACAGCGGTAGCTTCTTGATCTGATACGGCCATTATCACCGCTGGGCACATGCCGCTATAGCATATATATTTGTTAAGTGTTTGTTGGATCTTTTCAGGATCCCATGCCGTTTCATTCGGTTGCCATAGGACTTTTTCAGGACCACGGTAGCCATGTCTGATGTCATAATCGATAATATTTTTTTGAACCGCTTCTGTCGCCGCTATTTGGTCAGTTTTTGAGATAGTCGTGTAGACTTTGTAGCCGTCGGTGTAAGCATTTTCGCCAAATTTATCATACATAAATTGACGCGCCATTTCGGCAACATAAGGCGCTGAAAATTCGATTTGTGGCGAGTGATAACTTGCGCTAAGCGGTTTTTTAATGGCTTCATTATATTGTGCTTGGGTAATATAGGATTGATCTAACATACGTCCTAAAACCCAATTACGTCTAGTTAGTGCACGATCTGGGTGTGCAATTGGATTATATGCCGATGGTGCATTAGGTAAGCCCGCTAATAAAGCTGCTTCGTCAATGGTTAATTGATCAGGTGTTTTGCCAAAAAAGGTGTAAGATGCTGCAGCAACTCCATATGCTCTTGATCCAAAGTTGATCATGTTAAGGTATAGAGCCATAATTTCTTCTTTTGATAGCTCTTTTTCCATGCGGATAGCAAGAATGACTTCTTTGGCTTTACGTGTGATGCTCTTTTCTGGCGTTAGGAAGAAGTTTTTCGCGACTTGTTGAGTAATGGTACTACCGCCTTGAGAAAATCCCTTATGCTTCAAACCAATATACATCGCTCGAACAATACCAATCGGGTCAATACCAAAATGTTCGTAAAAACGTGCATCTTCTGTTGCAATAACTGCGTTAACCACCATTGGAGGGATTTCGTTATATTTTAATGGTGTTCTGCGTCGTTCACCAAAAATAGCAATCAATTCACCGTCTTTGCTTAGCACTTGCATTGGCGTTTGTAAGCGTATATCTTTTAATGTTGCAACGTCGGGAAGTTCCTTTGAATAATAAGCATAACCTGCAATGCCAATAACTAAAGCACAAAGAAATAAACCGATGAATAATTTTAGAATAAATTTCAAAACTCTAACAAATATCACAAATCTTTCCTATATTCATTTTTTAGGCAAAATAGTGGCATCAGAATTTTCTGCGCCAATATTCATCAATCTTTAGGTAAGGATCTTCATTTTGGCATTCTAAAAAATGCGAATGTTTGATCTCTCATTGACTAAATCACACAAAATTGTGGGCATTATCTCCCATCTTTTGTTTTATTTTAAGCAATTTTTATCAGGATCATGAAATAATTCTATTTTAACTTAGTAGAGCAAGCATTATGTGGAGCACACAACTTAGCATATCAAAGCAACAATTATGCATTGCAACGCTTTTTTATTCAGTGCTAATAATACTTTGTTGCGTTTTGTTTGCTGATACGACTTTAAATTGTTATACCTTTATTATCATTCCATTATTGATAATAGAATGGTGGCGCTGTCTATACTATTTGCAAACAATTAAAGGCGAATTTGCGTTATTTCACTATATCAATCAACTATATTGGCACAAACAGCGCTGGTATTTGATGCATAAACCATTGATATTCCGTTATGTTGTTATTTTAAATCTAAAATCTCGACACGATGGTAAACATGGTACACTTTGGTTAATGATTGATAACTTTCAGCCTCATGACTGGCGAACATTACGTTATTATCTAAAACAAATTGAATTAAATTGATGCAACCCCATATTTTATTAAAAATTTGTCTGAAAAAGCCTTTTCACTAATGCGATTTTTTTATCCAGTATTGGTATGGTTCAGATTCCATTTGCGATGAGAGTAATTCGTGATCCATATGGCGGCAAAAGCTAGGAACATCGCGAGTTGTAGCAAAATCATCAGCAATAACATGAAGAACTTGCCCTATGGCAAGTTCTCGAATGGCTTTTCTTATTAACATAATCGGTTCAGGACAACGCAATCCAAGCGTATTGAGTTCTTTGTCGATAGTTATATTCATTTTAGTCTATTTGATAATTATAAAAATAGTTTACTTAGGTAATGAGGCACGGCATCTTGTGCATTTGAGCCGATAACCTCTAATTCTGGCAATAATGCCTTTAATTCAGAGCTACCGTTTTCCATTATACATCCTTTACCGGCGGCTTTTAACATTTCGTAGTCATTCATGCCGTCACCAAAAGCAATGCTGTCTTTTAAACTGTAACCCAATTTTTCAACCACTTTTTTTAATGCACTACCTTTAGAGACGTTTTCGGCCATGACTTCAAGGCAGTTTAATGTTGAAAAAGCAACACTAATTTTATTGCCAAATTTTGCCTCTAATCGATTTTTTAACTGAACAAGGTGTGGGTAAAGTGCATCATCGGTCGTCGTAAAATAAATTTTAGCAATATCATCGGTTGAAAAATCAAGTGGATTAAATAATTGATAAGTGAACTGTGTATCTCGAAAAAATTCTAATGAAAATGTATCTTCTTTATTAATTAACCAATCATCACCACGATATACATGTGTATAAATTAATGGGTCATCCATACTCATTTGGGCAATTTCACTAGCAAGCGATGGAATAATACTTTGGCTAAAGACTAAATTACCTTGGCTATCATGCACTCTTGCTCCATTTGAAGTTATCATAAAAGCATCAATTTCCATATTTTCGCGCATTTGGGCAACATCAATATGGTGCCTTCCTGTTGCAAAAACAAAATGAATGTCTTTTTTGCGTAATGCTTGAAGAACTTGTTTGGTATAAGGTGATAAGCTATGTTCAGGAGTTAATAAAGTCCCATCTAAATCAGAAGCAACAACATGCATAATATTCTCTACTTTTATAATAAATTGTAATAATAATGGCTAAAAATAATATACTTTGAACAATAATTACATATCAAAGCAAAGGCTAAAACAAGTTAAAGTATGATACAACTCCGTTAACATTTACTCAACCAATTGTGGCGTAATAAAAATAACTAACTCGCGTTTTTGTTGTTTTTTGCTGTTGTGTTTAAACAAATTGCCAATAACAGGCATATCACCAGCACCAGGAACTTTGCGGTTATTGTTAGTATTAACTTGTTGAAAGATTCCCCCTAAGACGACAGTTTCACCATTTTTTATCTGCACTTGTGTTTTGATTTCTTGGGTATCAATCGCTAACGCTTCACCACCATCACTACGCTTTATTGAGCGCCCTGCCGTATTTTGTGTAATATATAAATCTAAAATCATGCGATCATCAGACAGTATTTTGGGCGTCACTTCTAGCCCCAATACCGCGGGCTTAAATTCAATTGATGTCGCCCCATTGCTACCGCTAGACACTTCGTAAGGAATTTCGGTACCTTGTTTTATTGAAGCCATGTTTTGATTAGCGGTAAGTAAATTAGGACTAGCGATAATTTCAAGTTGATTTTCAGATTCAAGTGCTGATAGTTCTAAATTAAGTAAACTGCCCGATAGTTTTGCTAAATTAAACCCCACCGAGGTAGTAGGATGTGCCACACCAAGGCCAACCTCGAACTTATCGAATAATTGTGATGACTTGCCGGTGTACCCCCATTTAATACCGAGCGCTGACATACTTTCATCACTCATGGTGACAATATGCGCTGATATATGGACTTGAGGCATGGGTTTATCCAGTGTTTTGATTAATTTTTCGATCTGGTTAAATTGTTTGGTTAGATCGGTGACAATGAGCGAGTTTGTTCGTTTATCGTGTGTGACCTTTCCCCTTTCTGATAATAGCCCTTGCTGTTGAATTGTTTCGATTAAGGTAGTTGGATCAGCATGATTAATGGCTATTGATAACGAATTAAGCGGTTGGTTGAGTTCTTGTTCTTTTTGCGCTAATTGTTGTTTTTGCATTAAAATATCTGGATCGGGCGCTTTGGATACGAACAGAATATTATCATCAATTTCAGCTTGTAAATTTGCTGAGTCTAATACAATCTTTAACGCTTTATGCCAATCAACATTGTTAAGTTTAATGGTCTGCTTGATTGCTAGATCTTCTGACATGACTAAATTCATCTGCTGACTATCGGCTAACGCCTGCAAGATGATGGCAATATCCGTTTGGTAAAATGTCATTGAGATATTGTTTTTTTGTTCGGCATTTAATGATTGATCAATATTGGCATGACTAGCATTTATACCAATAATAAAAAAAATAGAAATAATTAGGTTGGCCAAATTGATTTTGGCTTGAGTAACTCGACTAATATAGTGGTTTAGCCGTTGTTTTTTGGTATTGTTGTTATTCATTGAGAGGCATTGTCCATGATACAGTCTGATGGCAATAATTGGGTAAATCTGCTTGCCAAATAATTTTGTCGTTAAGTAATGATTGGATATGCCAAGGAAACAAAACGTTTGGCACTGTGTCATCGGTTATTGCTAGCCACTGATTATCAGATGATAACCAAATCTGCTGATAAGATTGATCAGTTTGTTTCATCATCCCCCTAAAATGCCAAATTTGGATCTGCTCAAGCAATTGTTCGGTTTGTTCACTACATGAAACCGAATAATAAGGTTGAAACGGATCTCGTTCTAGAGGCATATTAGCCTTAAGATCAAAACAGATTAAAAGGCATAAACCGATGCATTGATATACATAACGTATCATTCATTATCCTTTTTGAACAATAACGTAAACATGATCTGTAACTGTTGTTCTTGTTTGCTGATTTTTAAATTTTGAAAATCAAGAAAATAGAAATCATCCATCAATGACGCAAGCAAATTCATAAAATCAAAAAATTGACCATTTAACTCAATATCCCAATTAACGGTTTGGACTGTTTGATAGCGCTTAAAGGAACTCAATACGAGGTGATGTTGTTCGATCATTTGTGCAAGATCTTGTTCTGATATTAAACTATATAAACTATTTTTACTTGTCTGATAACGCTTCACTTTTGCTTGTAGTAACTCCGTTTCAGTGATTTTTTGCTGATATGTGTTGCTTTTTAATTTTGCTTGTTGCTCAATATCGTGAATAAAAAATAGATAAATCATCACAGAAACCGCTAAACAGCATAAAACAGACACCAAATATTGTTGCCAAATTGGGCGATAAAAAAAATCACTGTTCATCTAAATAAATTTCCATTTCAAAAACTAAGCTCGTTTTATTAGACGAGACGCTATTTATTTGGCTGTTACTGATATTTTTTAGCGTTAACAGATTTTGATTAAATTTAGTCAATTCAACATAACTAAAGCTTTGTCCGTCGATCCTGATTTTTTGTTGTTCATAATAAAAAGAGTCTATCCAAATGACAGACGGTAACTGCGCCGAAAGTAACAATAAAACATCTTGAATCTGTTTGTGGCTTAATGATGGGTTAGGTAAATAATGAGATACTTCAGCAGTGAGCTTTTGCACTACCTCTTGCTGTTCTAACAATTTTTGGTCGTAATGTTGTAGCTCATTTCGAGCTTGAATCCAAAGATAACAGAGCAAACAACTGATTATACCAATTAAACCAGCAACCACGTAGGTTAATTGCTGCAGGTGCTTTGTTTGCTTTTCTTGACGCCATGGTAAAAAATTAATTTTGGCATTATCGAAGCGATAACCGGCAAATGTTAATAATAATTCATACTTTTTAAAAAGGTTAATCCAACTTTCAATATAATCGCGTTCAACAATCATTACGGTAACATGTTTGTTTTGTTTAGTTGGATAAACAAAGTCAAAAAGTACCTTTTTAGCAGGCAATTGAAATAATTTATAAATGTTAGCTTCAACATATAAAATCAATTCACTTAATTTTAGCTTTACATCGGGTAAGGTGAGTTGTTGCGTTTGAATTAAATTGATGTCTAAATTAAGTTCGTATTGTGTGCGCCTAGTAAATTTTTTTTGTAACTCACCAATGAAAAATTCAATATCTGCGGCATTTTGATAATTAAATGCAGTTAAGTCATCATTAATGGTCAATGCAGTGTTTTGCTTAGCAGTGCCTACTGCTTTATAGCGTAAAATAGTAGGTTCAACATAAATAATAACGCGTTTTTTATTAAAAACCATGATTGATTAACTTTTTATTTTTGATAACCGAATCACTTAATCATAATGCCACTTGATTAAATAAAAATAAACAAAAGTGATTTTTGCGAACTATCACCCAAAAAATGTTTAAAATTAAACCGAACGAAGTCGATTTTAGAGAAATTTAAAAAAAAAGGTTGACTGAAATAAGCCGTGCCTTATAATGCACACCCACACGGTAAGGGTGATTAGCTCAGTTGGGAGAGCACCTCCCTTACAAGGAGGGGGTCACTGGTTCGAACCCGGTATCACCCACCAATCTTTACCGTGACGTTTTAGTAATAAAACACTTGGGGTGATTAGCTCAGTTGGGAGAGCACCTCCCTTACAAGGAGGGGGTCACTGGTTCGAACCCGGTATCACCCACCATCTCTAGATGGGTCGTTAGCTCAGTCGGTAGAGCAGCGGACTTTTAATCCGTTGGTCGAGCGTTCGAATCGCTCACGACCCACCATTAATTACACAAATTCTAAGTAAATCAAATTAATCTAATTAAAAACAAAAAAAGCGATGAGAACGCTAGCATTCGACAAATTTGTCCGGAACAAATTTGAATAATCGAACTATACTAAAAAAATAAATACGATAAAATAAGTAAGTTATTTATTTTTTAAAGGAATCTTTATGCTAAAGTTTCTTGCTAAATTATTACTAGTTTTGTGTTTTAGCACTGCTATTTATGCTGAGCAACAACCTTTATTTGATTTTAATGAGGAGTATCAAAAAGCAACCAAACAAAATGATGCTGAAGCACAATATCATTTAGGTCTTATGTATGCTGACGGCTCATATACTAAAAGACGCCATTTTAAAGCCGTCGAAAATGGATTTGAACAGCAAGAAGCCAAACCCAATTATACACAAGCAAAGCAGTGGTTTGAAAAAGCAGCCAATCAAGGCAATATCGCCGCTCAACATAGCTTAGCTTTATTATACTATAATGGACAAGGGACAAAGCAAAGCTATTCAAAAGGAATTGAATGGGATACTAAAGCAGCGAAAAAAGGTGATGCGGTTGCTCAATATACCTTAGCAACAATCTATTACAAAGGCACAGGAGTAAAACAGAACTACTTTAAAGCTAAACAATGGTTTACTAAAGCAGCTGAACAGAACTATTCTGACGCCAAAGAGAATTTAGTTATTGTAACCAAAAAAGTCAATGCTATTGTAGCCAAGCAACAAGCTAAGAAAAAACAAGCTAGTAATAATGATTGTGGTTGTTATTAAGAATAAAATAATCCAACACATCAAAGATCTTAAATCATAACCAAATGGTAAATAACCGCTTGATGACGTCTTATATACGAATCATCCGCAACTAAAATCATTTGGCTCTATTTAATTAAACTAAAAAACAAACAAAACTAATCGATAAGCAATATAAAACATCACGCAACCTACCAAAAAGTCCAATATGACCCACATCTTTTTCTGTTTAAACAGTGGCGTTAATAGTCTTGCACCATAACCTATTCCAAAAAACCAAATAAACGAAACACAAACCGCGCCAATCAAAAATGCCAATTTTTGTTCACTTGTTAATGTGCCAGCAATACCACCCACAATAACAACGGTATCTAGATAAACATGAGGATTAAGCAAGGTAACAGCCAAGGTTGCTAGTACCACTTTGAGTAAACGGTTATTTTGCGGATCTTGAGATTCAATTTGCATGTAACTATTGCCTTGAATGGCACTTTTAAAAGCTGAAAATCCATACAAAATCAAAAAAACCGCCCCTAAAATGGCAAGAATGCGAGTTATTAATAGATTGGTACTAATAAACGAACCCACCCCCAAAATACCTACTGACATCAAGGCAAAGTCACAAATAAAACAGATTGCTGCTACAAAAAAGATGTGGTTTTTTAATAGTCCTTGCTTAAGTACAAATAAATTTTGAGCACCAATGGCAATAATTAAACTTGCCGAAATTAATGCGCCTTGCATTACATCTTCTAACATATTAAGACACCTAAAAAACTAATCATATTTACCTGATTCCAAAATAGTATAGGCGATATTAATTGGGTGGTCATCTCTTTATCATTTAAGCTGTTATATTAAAATACGCATATTTCTAAATTTTTTTGTACATAAATAGTGAATATAATTGTTGTCACAGATGGCTTCTCAGACGCTTACTCAGTATAATCGTTTAAATAACAATCAAACTGATTTTTCTTATATGATTTTTGAATTTATTATTTTCCTTTCAATAGGTGCCGCGGCTGGATTATTAGCCGGTATGTTTGGTGTTGGCGGTGGAGCATTAATTGTACCATCTTTAATTTTTACCTTAAATTACTTTAACCTTGGAGATCCTTGGGTTAACCATATTGCCATTGCAACATCATTAGCCACCATCATTGGCACTAGTTTGTCATCTAGCTATATTCACAACAAAAACCACAATATTCAATGGCCAATTTTAAAAAAAATGGTTTTAGGTTGTATTATTGGTACGTTAGGCGGTTCATATATGACTCCCTATATCCCGGGCAGTTGGTTAAAATGGGTATTTATTATCTTTCTTATTTATGTAAGTATTAAATTTATTTTACAGATAGACAAAAAAACCAAAAATCCAGTTAGTAAAACGATTCCCTTTAACAATCAAATTTTTATCTTTGCCGGCACGTTAATTGGTATTTTTGCCGCCCTTGTCGGTGTGGGTGGTGGTGTATTAGTAGTGCCATTTTTGCAAAGATGTGGTATTGATATGCGTAAAGCCATTGGTACATCGGCAGCTTTTACTGTGCCTGTTGCAATTGGTGGAACCATTGGCTATATAATCGCTGGTTGGAATAATCCACAATTACCACAATATTGCTTAGGCTTTATTTATCTACCTGCCGCATTCGTCATTATGCTAGCAAGTATACCAATGGCTAAAGTGGGAGTACAAATTGCGCAAAAATTATCAATAAACAAGCTAATCAGATTTTTTGGTATCTTTTTATTATTGCTGGCTATAAAGCTAATCATTTCTTAATATAATTAATAGACATAAAAAAAGGTCGCAACTGCGACCTTACCTAAAACCGGCTAGAACATAAAACCAATAGGCTGTACTAACAGATTAATACAAACAACTATCTTGCATCTTTAACCGCAAGCCCTAATTGCCAAACTGCCATGGCATAATGCGTGCTATGGTTGTAACGGGTAATAGTATAAAAGTTTGGTAATCCATACCAAAATTGGTAACTGTCGCCCATATCAAGGCGCAACAAACTGACCTGTGTCTGTCCATCTAAAGAACTTTTTGGTTTTAATCCAGCTTTTGCTAGTGTTTCAATTGAGTATTTTGTGCTAAAGCCTGTATCAAGTGATGGCGCTTGACCATTAGCCATAACCGCTACTTTTTTGCCTCGTTGCCAGCCGTGCGACTTAAAGTAGTTCGCAACACTACCGATAGCATCAACTGGATCCCATAAATCAATATGACCATCATGGTTAAAATCAACAGCATAACGTCTAAATGCAGACGGCATAAATTGACCATATCCCATTGCGCCAGCAAACGATCCATTTAAATCAAAGGGATCAACGCCTTCATCACGACACATAACTAAAAAATCTTCTAATTCTTCAGAAAAATATTGCGCACGTCTTGGATAGTTAAAAGCCAGTGTTGATAGGGCATCAATAATTTTTGTTTTACCCATTACTCTACCCCAACCTGTTTCAACACCAATAATACCAACAATAATTTCGGGAGGCACGCCGTATTCATTATAAGCACGTTGCAATTCTTTTTGGTATTGGTTCCAAAAATCTACGCCTCGAGGAAGATTACTCGGCGTAATAAATTTATTTTTATATCGAAGCCAAGCACCATTCGGCACCGTCGATGAGCCGGTTTTTGGTGCTTGTTTATCCATTAAATTAATGACCCAATCCAGTTTATTGGTTTGTGCAAGCACATTGCGCAACTGTTGCCGATTAAAACCATGTTTACTGGCCATTCTATCGATAAACTTTTCTTTATCGATAGCCAATGGCGAGCTAATGGTTTGAGACGGATTGTGATCGTTTTCAAGATAAACGCCACCTTTGACATTGGTATGTCCACGATGTTCTTTCATTGGAGATGTTGAAGATCTCTCACTACTACAAGCTGTAAGCAATAAAATTATGCTAATAAAAATGGCAATACGCTGCATACAAAAAAACCGTATCTTAAGTAATTAAAGAATCAACAACATCATAAGATATTTATTATTATTTAACAATATTCGGACATGGTTTACCTTCAGATATTTGTTTAATGTTATTCAAAGTCGTATCCGAAATATTCAATAATGCTTCCTGCGTTAAAAACGCTTGATGACCAGTAAAAATAACATTATGGCAAGAAGATAAACGACGGAACACATCATCTAAAATAACATCATTCGATTTGTCTTCAAAAAAGAGATCTCGTTCATTTTCGTAAACATCCATCCCCAAAGCGCCTATTTTTGATTGTTTTAATGAATCAATAGCCGCTGTTGCATCGAGTAATGCCCCCCGGCTAGTGTTGATAATCATCACACCATCTTTCATTTTTTTGAAAGACTCTTTATTCAATAAATGATAATTCTCAGGTGTCATTGGGCAATGTAGCGTAATCACGTCGGATTTTGCATATAGTTCATCTAACTCAACATATTGCGCACCTAATTCAACCGCAATATCATTAGGATAAGGATCATAAGCAAGAATATGCATACCAAAACCTTTTAAAATACGGATGACCGCTTGACCAATTTTTCCTGTACCAATCACGCCAGCAATACGATTGTGCATATTAAATCCTGTCAAACCATCTAACGAAAAGTTAGCATCACGGGTGCGTTGATAGGCTTTATGAGTTCTTCTATTTAGGGTCATCATCAAAGCCACCGCATGTTCTGCAACAGCTTCAGGTGAATAAGCTGGGACACGAACAACGGTAATGCCCAATTTTTCGGCTTCGGCTAAATCAACATTATCAAACCCTGCACAACGAAGTGCTAAAATTTTAATGCCATAGCCTGCTAATTTTTGTAGCACTTTTTTATCTACTTCATCATTAACAAATGCACAAACCGCATTATACCCTTGGGCAGTAACAACTGTTTTATGACTTAATTTATGCTCATAATATTCGATATCAAAACCAAATTTTTTATTCGCGATGTCTAAATGTTCTTTGTCATAATGTTTACTGCTAAAAACAGCAACTTTAATCGAACTTTTCATATTACTTGACCCCTTTTCATGGTAAATAGTTAATTTGTTTAACTAGTTGTTGGCGTTAATCTTTATACTAAAATATATAGATTCAGTATCACTTTTGGTATCTTGAAAAAAATGACTTTAGGTAATGGTTTATCTTGGCTTGTAGCATTATTTTTTAATGTTGTGTGCTATGATAGCACTTTGCAAAAGAACTAACCAATAAAGTTAAATAATGAATAATGCGCAAAATTCACTTTTAAAAACGATTTTTAGCACTAAAATGCTGATCTGCATTTTTACTGGCTTCGCTTCTGGTCTTCCTTTTTATTTATTATTACAACTATTGCCTGCATGGTTAGAAAGTGATGGTATAAATATCGAAACGATTGGTGCTTTTTCATTAACCCAAATTCCCTATATTTTGAAATTCGTCTGGTCTCCCTTTATGGATAACATTTCACTTTTTAATTTAGGTAGGCGACGTGGCTGGATGCTGGTTTCCCAGATTATACTCATATTTTCAATTGCAATATTGGGATTTTTTTCACCCTCGTTAAATATTTGGTTAATTGCAACCATCTGCTTTATTATTGCGCTATTTTCAGCCACGCAAGATATCGCACTTGATGCCTTTAGACAAGAATTATTACTCGATAGAGAGCTAGGGCTAGGTAATAGCATTCATACTAACGCCTATCGCGTTGCAGGTTTAGTACCAGGATCATTATCACTAATATTATCAAACACCCTACCGTGGAATAGTGTTTTTATAGTGACCGCACTATTTATGTTACCTGCTATTATTATGACTCTACTAGTAAAAGAACCAATTAACCGATCGCCCAAAAATTACCATATTGAAGATATCATCATTAAACCATTTAATGAATTTATTACTCGAAATGGACTTAAAACGGCAATACTGATTTTAACATTCATCTTTTTATATAAACTAGGCGATAGCATGGCAACTGCCTTAGCTACGAATTTTTATTTAAAAATGGGTTACAGCCGACCCGATATTGGTTGGGTTGCGAAAAATGCCTCGTTATGGCCAAGCATATTTGGTGGATTAATGGGGGGGATTTTGATGATCAAAATAGGCATAAACCGCGCACTATGGTCTTTTGGCATTGTACAAGTTATTTCAATTTTAGGTTTTGCTTGGCTTTCAATAGAAGGGCCTTTTACTGTAATAGGAACATCCCAAAAAACATTATTAGCTATTGTAATTGGTTTTGAATCACTTGGTGCGGGTCTGGGTACCGCCGCTTTTACCGCATTTATTGCAAAAACAACCAATCCACTTTATACCGCAACCCAATTTGCTTTATTTACCAGTATATCTTCGATACCAAGAACTTTAATTAACGCATCTACTGGTATTATGGTTGAATATTTAGGATGGACAAACTTTTTTTGTCTATGTTTTATTCTTGCCATTCCTGGTATGTTATTATTATTAAAAGTTGCCCCGTGGAATAGCCAATCTTAGGAGAAAATATGGACAAGCTAACCCAAGCATTCAACTTTAGACATGCATGTAAAAAATTTGACGACACAAAAAAGATTAATAATGATGATATTGAATATATATTAGAAGCAGGACGACAATCTCCTTCATCATTTGGTATGGAGCCATGGCATTTTGTGATTGTTGATAGCAGCAAAATAAAAGCAGAATTACGTAATGTTTGCTACAATCAAGAACAAGTCACCAGTTGTTCACATTTTGTGATTGCGCTTTATCGAAAAGCGAATAATTTTACATCACAGAGCGATTATTTACGACGAGCAATTGCACGCACTTTGCCCGATCCAAATAATCAAACGTCTATTGATATTGCCTGCCAAGCATTTATTAATTTTTGCGAACAAGGGCTTGCTGATGGCTTAACGATCAACCATTGGTCAGAAATGCAAGATTACATCGCTTGTGCCAATATGATGACTGCTGCAGCA
The DNA here is from genome assembly GCF_009795795.1 of Gilliamella sp. Pas-s95. Classification (NCBI taxonomy): domain Bacteria; kingdom Pseudomonadati; phylum Pseudomonadota; class Gammaproteobacteria; order Orbales; family Orbaceae; genus Gilliamella; species Gilliamella sp. Pas-s95. Next base: position 17,987 of record NZ_WTFC01000001.1, read on the forward strand.
TTTCGCGGTATTGATTCATGTGCTATTGGTGGATTCGATCACGATAAAGTGATAAAAATACTAGAAAAACATATTCCACAAATTGGTGAAGAATCATTTGGGGTAGGACTTTGTTTAGCTTTTGGTTATCGAATCAATGAACCGGCAACGCATATTCGTTGGCCACTTGCTGATGTAACGACGTATCTTACTGATAATCACTAAACAGATTTAACAACCTGCTACCTTCAATCGCTACACGGCGAATGAAGGTAGATATAAATAAAAAAAACAGGCAAAGTTATTATTCAATTGATTGATAGAGTGCTTCGGCATCGGCTGAAGCAGAGTCCATAATAAAAGCAATTCCAGATAAAATATTACCAATCTGGGGATCGCTGACATTTTGTTGTACCGAATTTAAAATCTCTTGCGCCCAATTAATTTTTGTAAGTACAGCTTCTACACTTTCTTTTGAAGGATTATTCATAGCATCTCCCCCGTTTTGTTAGGATGTCAAATAAATTGATAAGCAAAAATACATTATCAAATAATAGAAAAAGAAATTTCAGAATAACAAAGGGACGTATTTTAAACGCAATAAAGCAAAAACAAAAAACAATATAGTTTTAAAAATAACAATTAATTTTAAAAGAACTGAAAAGGAAAAGATAACCCGATTATTTAACGTTAAAAAAGCCTATTGTCATTACCTATTGCTACAATAATCAATTTTTTTGCACTATAAAGATTGATAATGTTAGACTTACTGCCATAAATTGCGCCAGTTTTGTCTAAAGTAGGCAAAGTTAAAAATAAATAAGGATTTAAAATGAAAACCAAACATGCACGTTTATTGATACTCGGTTCTGGTCCAGCAGGTTATACCGCAGCGGTTTATGCTGCACGTGCTAACCTTTCGCCCGTGTTAATTACTGGAATGCAACAAGGTGGACAACTGACAACAACCACGGATCTTGAAAACTGGCCAGCAGGTGCACCTGATTTAACCGGACCAGAATTAATGGTCAAAATGAAAGAACATGCCGAAAGATTTAATACTGAAATTATTTTAGATCAGATCGATCGCGTTGATTTTAGTTCTAAGCCTTATAAACTTTTTGGTAGTGAGACTGAATATAGTTGTGATGCCCTTATTATTGCAACTGGTGCATCAGCACAATACCTAGGTTTACCGTCAGAAGAAGCATTCAAAAGCAAAGGCGTATCTGCGTGTGCAACCTGCGATGGTTTTTTCTATCGCAATCAAAAAGTTGCCGTAGTGGGTGGTGGTAATACCGCGGTTGAAGAAACGCTGTATTTAGCCAATATTGCTAGCGAAGTCCATTTAATTCACCGTCGAGATAGCTTTAGAGCTGAAAAAATATTAATGGATCGCTTAGATCAAAAAATTAAGGAAGGCAAAGTTATCTTACATACGCATCGCGTTATCGACGAAGTACTAGGCGATAATATGGGCGTGACTGGCGTTAGGATCCGCAGTACACAAGATCCCAATATAACCGAACAATTATCAGTTTTAGGCGTATTTATCGCAATTGGTCACAAACCAAATACCACCATATTTGAAGGTCAACTTGAACTAAATGGGGGCTATATAAAAGTACAATCAGGCACACAAGGCAACGCCACTCAAACCAGTGTCGAGGGAATTTTTGCTGCTGGTGATGTGATGGATCATATCTATCGTCAAGCAATCACGTCAGCCGGTACGGGCTGTATGGCAGCTTTAGATGCTGAACACTATTTGGATAACTTAAAATAAGCAGTAAAAATCTTTATGTCATTAGATAAAAAACGCCAGACCTATCTACTTGGCTGGTTAAAACAGCATGCAAAAAAGCATAAAGCTAATTTGCGAGCGTCAGTTTTAACTGGCTTTATTTTAACGGTATTAATCATTATCCAAGCGGGATTGCTTGCAATAATGTTGCAAAGAATCATTATTGAACAACAACGTTTTGTGGACGTTTTGCCTTTTTTTGGTGTATTAATTGTGGTACTACTCGGTCGAGCTGGTTTAATCTATCTACGCGAAAAGATCAACTTTGCCATAGGCAAAAAAGTTCGTCAGCAAATTCGGCACCAATTAATTAACCAACTTGAATTACATGGTCCATCCTATTTAAATCAAAGCACCACTGGTGCATGGAGCACCTTGTTGATTGAACAAGTCGACAAATTACATGACTTTTTTGCCCGCTACTTGCCACAAATGCGACTAGCAAGTATGGCACCAATATTAATCTGTATTGCGATCTTCCCATTTAACTGGGCTGCTGCAACTATTTTGCTTTGCACTGCGCCACTCATTCCTATCTTTATGATCTTAGTCGGCATGGGCGCTGCGGATATTAACCGCCGTCATTTTAAAGCCCTATCCTATTTAAGCGGCCACTTTTTGGATCGTTTAAAAGGGCTTAATACCATTCGACTATTCAACCAAGGCGAAAAACAGACCAACGAAATCGCCCGCGCGTCTGAGGATTTTCGAATTAAAACCATGCAAGTTCTAAAAGTCGCGTTTTTGTCTTCAGCGGTATTGGAATTTTTTACTTCTATTTCGATCGCTATTGTGGCGGTTTATTTTGGCTTTTCGTATTTAGGTGAATTTAACTTTGGCGCATACAATGGCACAGTCACCTTATTTGCTGGTTTTTTTGCGCTCATCTTAGCTCCTGAGTATTTTCAACCCTTACGTGATCTGGGCACTTATTACCATGCCAAAGCTGAAGCCATTGCCGCAGCCGATAATATCGAAACGTTCTTAACCCAAAAATCACCACAACAACACACCGACATAACATCAACCAATACCCCATTTAATCAAGCGATACAAACAATTGAAGCCAACAACTTAATTGTCATATCAAACGAAGGAAAACCTATTGTCGGGCCGTTGTCATTTTCATTACATGCCCCTTTTAAATTGGCACTTATTGGCACAAGTGGCGAGGGAAAAAGCTCGTTAATGCAAGTGTTACTGGGTTTTTTACCTTATCAAGGCTCGCTCAGAATTAACGGTATCGAATTCAACCAGATAGATATCAAAACATGGCAACAACAAATTAGCTGGATCGGACAAAACCCGTACTTAATTAATGGCTCAGTGCGCGACAACATTTTACTTGGCAAACAAAATGCCACACAGCAAGAACTTCAAACCGTCATACGTCAAGCACAATTGACCGAAGTTATCGCCAAATTACCCGCGGGTTTAGATACCCCTGTTGGCGAAGATGCCGTCAGATTATCAGTAGGACAAGCCCAGCGAATCGCATTAGCTCGTGCCATGTTAAAACCTTGCCAATTACTCATCCTTGATGAACCAACAGCAAGTTTAGACAAACAAACCATACAAAACTTAGATCAACAAAATATTGCAACCAATAGCATCACCATCACCCATCAAAATGACGCGATGCAACATTTTGACCAAATATGGCAACTATCAAAAGGAGAGCTATACTGCCATAACAAGGAGAGTTCATGCTAACCACATTACGTCCATATATTGCACTCTATAAACACTATTTTTGGCAGATTATGTTGGGATTATCGCTATCCATCTTAACCCTATTTGCCAGTGTATTTTTACTATCATTATCAGGGTGGTTTTTAGCGTCTACTGCTGTGGCTGGCGTAGCAGGGTTATATACGTTTAACTATATGTTACCTGCAGCAGGCGTGCGCGCAGCAGCAATAACACGAACCGCTGCGCGTTACATGGAGCGCTTGGTTGATCACAATACCACCTTTAAACTGCTTGCTTATTTAAGAACCCTAGCGTTTAAAAAAATACTACCACTTAGCACCAACCAACTGGCCCAATACCAAAAAGCCGACTTGCTTAATCGCTTTATTGTCGATATTGATGCGCTTGATCACTTATATCTAAAGCTGTTTTCGCCTATTGTCACTGCTCTTGTAACTATTGGAGTGTTATTTATTGGGTTAGCAAGTATCAACTTACCGATTGCATTAATCATAAGCATTATTCTAACCACTACCTTACTCGTAGTACCGGTCATCTTTTATCAAGCTGGCAAACAACTAGGAACAACACTGGCACAACAACAAAACGAATATCGATTACAATTAATCAACTACCTACAAGGACAAGCCGAACTCACCCTATTTAATGCACAATTACGCTATCGAGCAAAACTGGATGAACTCGAATTAAATTGGCTCTACAATCAACAACGCCAATCGACATTAATGGCACTATCAAGTGCGCTTGTCTTGCTAATTGCAGGTTTTTTAACATTATTAGTGCTATGGCTAATCACACAATACACGCTATCACCTTTAGTCGCGTTATTTGTCTTTGTCAGCCTTTCCAGTGCTGAAATACTCATGCCTATACCCGGTGCATTTATCTTTTTAGGGCAAGTACTTACATCGGCTGCTCGCACTACCGCCATTTTTAATCAACAGCCTGATGTACAATTTAAAGCACAAGGACAAATTATTGACTTAAAATCGGCTAACTTACAGTTAAATAACATCAATTTTAGCTATCCAAATCAACCTTTTGCAGTATTGACCGATTTTTCCCTAACAGTCAAAGCTGGCGAACACATTGGCCTAATTGGCCAAACAGGTTGCGGTAAATCGACTTTATTAAATTTGATCAACCGCTGTTGGGACCCCAATTCAGGAGAGATTTTTATTAACGACATCCCAATCAGTCAACTTGACGAACCTACACTTCGCCAAGCGATCGCCGTTGTCCCGCAAGTGATTACTATTTTTAGTGATAGTCTACGGCAAAATTTATTAATTGGTAATGAACAAGCAACCGACGAGCAACTCACAGCAGTATTACATCAAGTCGAGCTCGACAAACTACTCAGTACTGAGCACGGGCTAGAGTTACCGCTTGGGCAAGGCGGGCGCTCACTATCAGGAGGCGAAATCCGCCGTATTGGCATAGCAAGGGCATTGCTCCACAATTCACCATTAATTTTAATGGACGAACCAACAGAAAGCCTTGACCAACAAACCGAACAACAAATTATTCAATTAATTAAACAAACTTGTAGAGGTAAAACTTTGTTGATGGTTACGCATCGTTTGACGGATAATCCGTTGTTTGATCGGGTCGTTTCAATGGGGTAAAAGTTGGATTTGGTGGTGGTTTTTAAACAAAAACCACCAAATAAAAACTTTAATAAAATCAATACCTTTCCTGACAACTTTTTGGTTGGGTTGTTTGGAGAATTTGTAGTTTTGCTGGTTTATCACTTTTCTAAAAAATTTTTACCTTAAAATAAGGTCTTTTTTCTTGTTCAAATTTCCTTTAACATTTATCTATCTTTATAAAATGAAATAACTGAAAATTACTCAGTTAGATTGCATGTATTATGAAAGCGATATTTTTCTTACTTTTTTTATTTAATACCAATTTTGCAGAGGCAGCAACAGTTAGAATCTATCCGCGTATTAGTCACAATTACAATCCAATATACCCATCTTTATTAGGTTTATTTTTAGGACTTCTATTCTTTGTAGTTATATCGTCGTTAACAGAGGTGCTAGCTGCACTTAGCATATATAGAGAAAAAAAGCCAAAAGCAGAAAATACAACAAAAAAGGTAATAAAAGATACAGTAAAAGAAGAGGAACGTTTAGCGATAAATAATCAAAAAAAATTGAAAAGAGACCAAATAAAGAAAAACAGAAAAGAACAGATAAAAAAAATGCGTGAAGATAGATTAGCAAAAAAGAAAAGGAAAAAACAATCCCAATAATCAATAAAAATATGTGTAAGTTATCATCACCGTTATTTTATAAATTCGTGATATACTAGCGCTTTATTTTTTAAACATAGAGAGTTTATTTTGCAGCAGTCGTTACAAGATTTTATTATTGATAAGATTGATGATTTAAAAGGCAAAGACATTGTTACCCTTGATGTTCGTGGTAAGTCGAGCATTACTGATTATATGATTATTTGTACGGGCACTTCAAACCGCCATGTTTCGTCTATTGCTAATCATTTACTTGACGAGGCCAAAAAACATGGCCATTTGGTGTTAGGTAGCGAGGGTAAGAGCGATGCCGATTGGGTTGTGGTTGATATGGATTCAGTGATTGTGCATATCATGCAAGAAGAGAGTCGTCAGCTTTACGAACTAGAGAAGCTTTGGAGTTAATGGCGTGAAGATTCAGCTGATTGCTGTTGGTACGAAGATGCCAAGTTGGGTCACCACGGCTTTTGATGATTATCGTGCGCGCTTTCCTAAGGATATGCCATTAGAGCTTGTTGAAATACCCGCTGGTAAGCGTACTAAAAATGCCGATATTGTGCGAATTTTAGATAAAGAAGGCGAATTGATGTTAAATGCCTGTGGTAAAAGTAATCGTATTGTGACACTTGATATTCCCGGTAAACCTTACACCACCCATAATTTAGCTGAACAATTAGAACGCTGGAAAGTCGACGGACGCGATGTGAGTTTGTTAATTGGTGGACCAGAAGGTTTGTCTCCTGCTTGCAAAGCGGCGGCTGAGCAGAGTTGGTCACTGTCGCCACTTACTCTTCCCCATCCTTTAGTGCGTGTCATTGTGGCTGAAAGCCTTTACCGTGCGTGGAGTTTAACCACAAATCATCCTTATCACCGTGAATAATAAAGTAAGGTAAACAAAATAAAATGAGCGCAATTATTTTAGATTTACAAATTGCTACAGAAGATAACCAAAATTTGCCAGCCGAAGCGCAAATTTTGCAATGGTTAGAGGTTATTTTGCCGCAATTTGTGGATAATGCTGAACTGACTATCCGTATTGTTGATGAGCAAGAAAGTCAGCAATTAAATAATACTTATCGTCATAAAGATAAACCAACCAATGTGTTATCTTTTCCATTTGAAGCACCCATTGAGATTGATGTTCCTTTATTAGGCGATCTTATTATTTGTAAACAAGTTGTCGAAGCCGAAGCCAAGCAGCAACATAAATCATTAACTTCGCACTGGGCGCATATGATTGTACATGGTTGTTTGCATTTACTCGGTTATGATCATATTCTTGACGACGAAGCCGAAGAAATGGAAAATATCGAAATCGATATTATGCAGCAACTGGGGTTTGAAGATCCTTATCAACCCATTGATGAATAAAAGTGTATGATAAACCATTTGATTTTATGCTGTTTTGCAAGATCATTTAGTAGACAAATTTAGTACACTAAGTAAGAAATATTACATTAATAATAAAGCAAGAAAGGAAGAGTACAAATGAGTGATGATAATCACCGGAGACCTAAAAAAGGGTTTGCATTATGGTTAAGTCAATTATTTAATTCAGAGCCAAAAGATAAAGAAGAACTGATCGAAGTGATCCGCGAAGCCGAAGAAAACGAGCTTATCGATCCAGATACGCTTGATATGATTGAAGGCGTCATGGATATTGCCGAGCAACGCATTCGTGATATTATGATCCCCCGCTCTCAAATTGTTACCATTAAAGATAATTACTCTCTTGATCAGTGTTTAGATATTATTTCTGAACATGGACATTCCCGTTATCCAGTTATTAGTGAAGATAGAGACCACATTGAAGGGATTTTGTTAGCAAAAGATCTGTTGATTTTTATTCGCCAAGGTGTGGATAATTTTGATCTTAAAAAAATCCTTAGACCTACTGTTGTTGTGCCTGAAAGTAAGCGCGTCGATCATATGTTAAAAGAGTTTCGCATGCAGCGTTATCATATGGCGATGGCTATTGATGAATTTGGTGGTGTGTCGGGACTTGTAACTATCGAAGATATTTTAGAGCTGATAGTAGGCGATATTGAAGATGAATATGACGAGGTTGAAGATCGCGATATCCGTCGCTTGTCTCCTTCGGTTTATACCGTTCGAGCACTGACACCAGTCGAAGATTTCAATGATATTTTTGCCACTCATTTTAGTGATGATGAAATGGATACTATCGGTGGACTAGTCATGCAACATTTTGGGCGGTTACCTTTACGTGGCGAAAGCATCACCATTGATGGTTATCAATTTAAAGTTACCATTGCCGATCGTCGGCGCATTATTCAACTCCATGTGACAATTCCAGAAGGGGCAACAGTGCCTAATTTAGAGTTACCTGACAATGTTTAAACACATATTATTGAGCCTATTCTTTGGTGGTATAGCGGTATTTAGCTATGCCCCTTTTCATATTTGGCCTTTAGCCTTTGTGTCGTTTACGGGGCTGTTATGGCTTATTGCCAATAAATCAAAAAAACAGGCCATGTTGCTTGGATTAAGTTGGGGGGTTGGCTACTTTTCGGCTGGGATTCACTGGGTTTATATCAGTATTAAGCAGTATGGGGAATTACCACCTTTTATAGCTGTGATTATTTTGGGGCTTTTAATTCTCTATTTGTCGCTTTACCCGATGCTATTTGCTTTCTTATTAAGAATGGCCAATCGATTTGCTCCGCAATTTTCATTTAAACAGCTTGTACTTGTGGCGCCAATTTTTTGGCAAATCACCGAATTTTTACGTGGCTATATTTTAACAGGGTTTGCTTGGTTGCAATTGGGATATAGCCAAATAGATAGCCCTTTACATGCTTATTTTCCTGTAATTGGAATCGATGGTGTTAATCTGCTTTTAGTGCTGTTATGTGGTTTATTGATTTATGGTATAAAGGCCACTAGCACCAAAGTGCCCAAAATGTACACTTTTGGTGCATTTTTTGCACTGCTTGCGATCTTTTTTGCACCAATTTCATTCAACTATATCGATTGGACAACGGTAGATAATACGCGTTCAGCTAATTTTGCTTTAATTCAAGGCAATATTTCGCAGTCAGTTCGTTGGACAAGAGAGCAACTGAATAATACGTTACAAACCTATGCTAAACTCACTAAAGATAACCTAGAAGAAAATAAAATCATTATATGGTCAGAAGCTAGCATCACCGATTACGAAATTAATCAGCAATCATTTTTACAATATTTAGACAACGAAGCCAGATCACATAATGCTGAAATTGCTGTCGGTATTATTGATTATCGTTTTGGTGAAAACGGTTATCAATCTAATGGTGATATCTATAATACACTATTGGTATTGGGCGAAAAGGAACCCTATCAATACCCTACAACGAATCGTTATCAAAAACACCATTTAGTACCTTTTGGTGAATTTACGCCATTAGAATCAGTACTTGAACCAATTGCGGAATTACTTAACGTTCCTATGTCATCAATGAAATCTGGCGAAGCAAAACAACCACAACTTGAAATAAAAGGTTTTAAATTTACACCTGCTATTTGTTATGAAATTATTTTGTCAGATTTAATGCGACAAAAATTTACTCCTGATAGCGATTTTTTATTGACAGTGTCAAATGATGCATGGTTTGGTAATAGCATTGGTCCTAAGCAACATTTACAAATGGCGCAAGCGAGAGCGCTTGAGTTTGGTCGGCCGTTAATTCGTAGTACCAATACAGGCATTACCGCAATTATTGATCAGCATGGAAATATTATTAAACAATTGCCTCAATTTGAAACAGGTGTTTTATCGGCTTCTGTTTCACCCACAACAGGGCTAACGCCTTATGCAAGATGGGGAAATGTTCCTTATTTTATCATTATGGCATTGATGTTTATCTCACTTTTGATAAAAAGACGTTCATAATTTATGATACTGGCATAATTATTGCTTAAATATAATTGGGCTTAAGAACTTTTAATGGAATCAATTATTAGCAAAAACACGCTGATTGCTGATTTCATATAGCTCCGATATAGATAAATAAACAGTAAAAAGTACTTTTATACAAAAAAATAAGTTATAATATATGCCCTTTGTAAAAATATTAAATATATTTAATATGATACAGATTACACAGTAGGAGATGAGTATGAACAAAAAGACAAAATTAACCAAATTAGTACTATCATTTGCAATGTTAGGGTTAATGGCTGGTTCGGCTGTAGCAGAAGAACTAAGCGGTACATTAGCCAAAATTAAAGATACAGGTGTTATTGTTGTTGGTCATCGAGAATCTTCGATTCCATTTTCCTATTATGGTGAAAAACAAGAAGTTATTGGTTATTCACAAGATTATACTAATTTAATCGTTGATGCGGTTAAAAAAGAATTAAACTTACCTGATCTTAAGGTAAAATATTTACCAGTTACTTCTAAGACTCGTATTCAACTACTTAACAACTATACCTATGATTTCGAATGTGGTTCAACAACTAATAATCTTGAACGCCAAAAAACAGTTGCTTTTTCAGACAGTATTTTTATTGTTGGTACGCGCTTCCTAGTTAAAGCGGATAGCAATATCAATAGTATCGAAGATCTAAAAGGTAAAAATGTAGTAACGACAGCAGGTACAACTTCTGAAATCCGTTTAAATCAAATCAATAATAAAAATAACTTAGGTATTCGTATTATTACACCAAAAGATCATGGTGATGCATTTAAAGCGTTAGAAACAGGTCGAGCTGCAGCATTTTTAATGGATGACGCGCTACTTGCGGGCGAACGTTCTCGTGCAATTAATCCTGCTGAATGGAAAATTGTTGGTGAACCGCTTTCTTATGAAGCTTATGGTTGTATGTTGAGAAAAGACGATACTCAATTTAAACAATTGATGGACAAGACAATTGCTGATGCGCAAAAATCAGGAAAGGCTTTAGAATCCTATAACAAATGGTTTACTCAACCTGTTCCGCCAAAAGGCGCAAATATGAGTCTTGAAATTTCACCAAAAATGGTTGAGCTATTTGCCAATCCTAATGATAAAGCATTAGATTAATACTTTCTCTTATTCTTTCTAATCCAATGTACTAAATGCTTTCGCATTTAGTACATAATCTAATTTAGCGAATTAAATATATTATGAGTTTTAATTGGACATTATCTTTTGAACCTATTACAGCTTTATCATGGAGTTTTTTAGACTCCATAATGAGTTTTAATTGGATGTTATTTTTTCAACCCACCCCTTACGGTGATGGTATTTACTTAAATTGGCTATTAGATGGAGTTCTTGTGACTGTTTCATTAGCAGTTACTGCGTGGATCATCGCTTTTGTGCTAGGATCTCTTGTGGGAATATGTAGAACTTTAGACAATAAGTTTTTAAATAATTTTGCAGCAGGTTATATTCAACTATTTCGTAATATTCCATTACTAGTGCAAATGTTCTTGTGGTATATGATACTGCCTGTAATATTAAGTGGTCGTTTAAAAATTTGGTTTATATCTGACTTATCACCTAATGTAAGTGCATTTATCACTGCCGCAATAGCGCTAGGGTTGTTTACTTCAGCTCGTATTGCTGAACAAGTTAGAACTGGCATTCAAACGTTACCCAAGAGTCAGCGCTATGCCGCTATTGCTCTTGGTTTAACTAATCGACAAGCTTATATGTATGTTTTATTACCAAACGCTTATCGACGTATTATTCCACCATTAACATCAGAAATGACCAACATTATTAAAAACTCATCAGTTGCTTCAACAATTGGGTTAATTGATTTGATTGGTCAAATTGATCGTATCAATGAGTCTACCAATAGCATTGTTGAAATTTTGTTGGGTGTTACTATTGCCTTTATGTTGATTAACTATGTAGTAATTACTGTGATGCGAATTGTTGAAAAATACACTCGCTTACCTAACATGAGTCATGGAGGGTAATATGTATTTAATTGATTGGATTACAAATACACAATTATATAATTGGATTGTAAATATACCTCCATTGGTATCAGATGAAAATATTTATCCTGTACTAATTGATGGTTTATGGTTAACAGTGCAAATCACTTTCACAGCTGTTGTTTTTGGTATTGTATGGGGTACAGCACTAGCTTTAATGCGTTTATCAAATAATAAATTACTTAACTTTTTTGCTAAAAACTATGTTAATTTATTTCGCTCTATTCCACTATTATTAGTATTATTATGGTTCTATTTAGCACTACCTCAGGTCATTATACATATCTTTAATTTGCCTCGTAATGCTAACGTGAACGTTGCATCGGCGATAATAGCTTTTGCTCTTTTCGAAGCTGCGTATTATTCTGAAATTATTCGTGCGGGTATTAATGCTGTTGCTAAAGGTCAATATCATGCAGCTTATGCATTGGGTATGACCAAAAGCCAAGCAATGCGTTTAATTATTTTACCGCAAGCTTTTAGATCTATGGTGCCATTGTTATTGACACAAGGTATTATTTTATTTCAGGATACCTCTTTAGTATATGTTATGGGCTTGATTGATCTATTTGGCGCAAGCGTAACGCAAATTGGTAAAGCACGAGGTGGTACTGATGAGTATTCAATGATTATTTTTGCAGCAGCAAGTTATTTTGTAATTTGTTTTACTGCTTCACGGTTAGTTAATTATTTTAAGAAAGGGATAAATCGATGATCTCCTTAGAAAATGTATCAAAATGGTATGGACAATTTCAAGTATTAAAAAACTGTACAACTCGAGTCGGTAAAGGCGAAGTTGTGGTGGTTTGTGGTCCTTCAGGTTCAGGTAAATCAACTTTGATAAAAACAGTAAATTGTTTAGAGCCTGTACAAAAAGGCAAAATTATTATTGATGGAACTGAAGTTACAAGTAAAGCGACTAACTTAGCAAAGTTACGCTCTAAAGTGGGTATGGTATTTCAACATTTTGAATTATTCCCACATTTAACTATTTTAAAAAATCTCACCCTTGCACAAATTAAAGTGTTAGGCCGAACAGATGATGAAGCTCGCGAAAAAGCGCTTAGCCTTTTAGAGCGTGTTGGGTTACTTGCTCATGCAAATAAATACCCGGCACAGCTTTCTGGCGGTCAACAACAACGTGTTGCTATTGCGCGCGCATTATGTATGGATCCGATTGTAATGTTGTTTGACGAACCAACCTCAGCACTTGATCCTGAAATGGTGAATGAAGTATTAGACGTAATGGTTGAGCTAGCTTATGAAGGTATGACAATGATGGTTGTTACCCATGAAATGGGTTTTGCGCGAAAAGTGGCAAATCGTGTTATCTTTATGGATGCGGGCGAAATTATTGAAGATACGTCAAAAGAGCAATTCTTCACAAATCCACAATCCGATCGTGCTAAAGACTTCTTAGCGAAGATTATCCATTAATTTCATTATTACAGGGCTCATCGCCCTGTTTTATTATTGTTCCTTTTTTATCACATCATCTTATAAAATAAGCAGCTTTAATACTCTTAACGAAATGAACTTAGCTATTATTTTGCAATAAACTGACTAAACCACTATGCCTTTGTGTTTGTGATTTAATAGCTTGTAATAAAATCCGTTCAGTAGCATAAATGGAAACCGTTTTTTTAGCACGAGTAATGGCGGTATAAAGCAATGAACGATTTAATAATGGAGAATAATCAGTTGGCAGGATAATGTTCACATGATCAAACTCTGAACCTTGTGATTTATGGATAGTCATAGCATAAGCCGTTTCATGCTCAGGTAATCGAAATGGTGAAAATCCTTTAATCGAACCATCAGCAAAAGGGAAATACACACGTAGTTTTGAATGGTCGTGTTCGGCCATTAATGTAATGCCAATATCACCATTATAAAGCCCTAATGAAGTGCTATTACGCAAAATCATAATAGGCCGCCCTACATACCACGTTTCTTTGTTTCTTACATGAATCAATTGGTTTTTCGCTAATAATAATTCAATTTGTTTGTTTAAACCTTCTATACCAAAATGCCCTTCTCTAACAGCACAAAGCAAGCGATATTCAGCAAATTTAGCTAAGACTGCGGCTATGTTGCTAGTACCTTGTTGCTTAATAACATGTAAGTAATGTTTATAATGGTGAATGCTGTCTTGTAATACATTATAATAAGCTTGTTGAGATGATAGTGGATGATATTGGATATCGTTTAGTGACTCGTCTGTTAATAACTGTTTAACCGTACTAGATCGCCCTTCTTTCACTGCATTAGCCAGTAAACCGATACCGGATGACTCGTTAAAACGGTAACTCTTTTGTAATAAGCAAATACTGTCAGTAATTGTAGCTGTTTGCTCGCAAACGGGCACAATATAACCCGTTAATTGGCTTAGCTCTTTTGCACGCGGTTGACTATAACCATGAGTAATAAAAGTACAAAGGTCACCAAATACGGCCCCAGCTTCAACAGATGAAAGCTGATCTTTATCACCTAATAAGATTAAACGGGCAGATGTTGGTAACGCTTCTATTACTCTTGCCATCATATTTAAATCAACCATTGATGCTTCATCAATAACTAACACATCAATATGTAGTGGATTATTTTTGTTATGCGTAAATGAACTGTTATCTGCTTTTGCACCGAGTAAACGGTGTAAGGTGATCGCTTCTGCCTTTAGGTTTAGTGATGTAAAAGCAAGTTGTTCTATTGTTCGGCTCAGTGATTCAGTTAACCTTGATGCCGCTTTTCCCGTCGGGGCTGCAGTCACAATTCGAGCATTAGGATTGGTTAACAAAATTCCGGCTAAGATCTTAGCTACGGTAGTTGTTTTACCCGTACCCGGTCCACCTGAAATAATCGCAACTTTGCGCGTTAATGCCGCAGCAACAGCAACTTTTTGCCAATCGATCTGAGATTGATGATGAGTAAAAAGCTGATTTAATATAGCGTTTAAATCAGAATAATAACATGGTTGGTCATCAAAAGTAGTATGATTGAAATATTGGGCAACATTCTTTTCGTCAAGCCACATTCTTTGAAAATAAATTTTATCGTCAATAAAGACAAGGGGAGATAAGTTTGTTCCATCGCTCACAACCTGACTATGGCGCGCTTGTTCAAGTGTGGTTTTCCAATCTTGCTGGCTTGGCGAGCCTAAAGCTAACCAGAGCAATGGTTCAATCGTTGCGTGATTTAAGAATGTCAGATTAAGACAAACGTTTCCCGCTCTTACCTCTTTACTTAGTGATAAAACCAAAAAACTAAAACGTTTAACAGTAATATCATCATTTAACATCGCTCTATTGGTTAAAAACGCTGCCAAGTGGATATCAAGCAAACTAACTTGGCTATCTTGTTTAAATTGGTTTAACCACTCGTTTAACATACTCTATTTCTATTATTGATTTATTTATAAGCCAATTATATCGTCAACTTTGTCTTTTAGATAAGCCAATTTGAAACTTAAAGTAAGATTTTTATTTTCACTAGAATTGAGCTTAAATTGCCATGTTAATTCGCCCGTTTCTTCATTATATTTTGCGCCATCATATTTAGCATCATCAAGTGAAACAGATTTATTTAAAATCATTAGTAACTAATCATAAACAACAATATCAATAAGCAGTTATTTGGCATTTTACGTCAATGGTGTAAGCATATTTTGGTGAAATATTATTACTAAATAACGAGGTAATATCATGACACTTATTAAGTGTTACATTATTATCTGCAAACACAATTAAAAAACTATCTTTTGAATTTTCATACCGTTTCTTTCTAACTAAGGATTTTCCATTAACCATTTGAATAAAATTAAGTTATAACTGGATTAAAAGCAAAATATTTTTGTTTAATATATTGAACAATAATAAAAAATAATATATATTTTGTTAAAAATAAAAAACAAAAAAAATAAGGGGAGGCTTCATGAATAGCTTCAGTTATTTAAAGAAGGCCATAAAACGAAAAAATTTGTCATTACAAACCGTAGCAGATGCTTGCCAAATGACTAAAGGTTACCTAAGTCAACTTATCAATGACAAAATCAAAAACCCAAGTGCGCAAAAGTTACAATCTCTTCATCAATATTTACAAATTGAAGCTCCCGTCAAAGACAAAAAAATCGGTGTTATCTTTGGAAAGTTTTATCCTTTACATACAGGACATATTTATCTTATTCAGCGTGCAATTAGCCAAGTTGATGAACTATATGTCGTACTGTGTTCCGACACAATCCGCGACATGGCACTCTTTGAACAAAGTGCCATGTCTCGTCAACCCACTATCAATGATAGGATTCGCTGGCTACTGCAAACATTTAAATATCAAAAAAATATCCACATTGAATTATTAGAAGAAGATGGAATCCCAACTTACCCAAATGGTTGGCATGAGTGGAGTGAACGCGTTAAAAAACTGTTTCAAGAAAAGGGAATAAAACCTGATTGCGTTTACTCAAGTGAACCACAAGATGTTGCAATGTATAAAGATCTATTTGATTTAAATACCGTTCTCATCGATCCAAAACGACAATTTATGCAAGTCAGTGGCACACAAATCCGTCAAGCGCCACTCAAAAATTGGCAATATATTCCAACAGAAGTCAGACCGTTTTTTGTCCGAACAGTAGCTATTTTAGGCGGCGAATCAAGTGGCAAATCAACCTTAGTTAACAAGCTTGCTAATGTATTTAATACTACCAGTGCTTGGGAATATGGTCGGGATTATGTATTTTCACACCTTGGAGGAGATGAACGAGCTTTGCAATATGCCGATTATGATAAAATTGCCTTAGGTCATGCACAATATATCGATTTTGCAATAAAACATGCCAATAAAGTATCTTTTATTGATACTGATTTTGTCACGACACAAGCTTTTTGTAAAAAATATGAAGGTAGAGAGCACCCTTTTTTACAAGCGATGATTAATAACTACCGTTTCGATCTAGTCATTTTGCTTGGTAACAATACCCCTTGGGTTGCCGACGGTTTACGCCATTTAGGCAGTCCCAAACAACGTAAAGATTTTCAAAAATTGCTAATCGCAATTTTAGAAAAAAATAATATCAACTATATTCAAATTGACTCACCCGATTACGAAGAGCGCTATTTGCGCTGTATTGAACTAGTTAACCAACTTATTGACGATAAAGAGTATTAATTATGAATAAATTAAGCGACATTACTATTTTAATTGGACGCAATAAATTCTATCCGTTTTTTTGTATATTATGTGTCACATTGGCATTTTTACACACTGATCCATTTACTAAATTCAATTTACGCTATACAACTTCCTACATAGGTGCTTTTTGTGGTCTATTATGCGTCATTCTATTAGCTAAACGTAAAAACATGGGTAATGTATTGGGTATGTTTGCCGCAGTTGCAGAATGTTGCGCGAATATCCTTGGTGGCAATATTGGTGCTGGATTACCCCCTTTGTACTACTTTTGTTCGCATATCTATGGCTTATTTACATGGAAACAGAACCTTGATAATGATAAAAATGTTAAGGTTCGTTCACTTAATGAAACTGCATTTTTATATACACTCATCTTTCTGATTGTTACAGCCTTTCTCAATATTTATCTAACCGATAAAATTGGTTCATTCAATACAAGCTACCAACTCATTACTAATTGTTTCATCTTTGGATTAGGTTTAGTTGCTCAGTTATTATTAATGATGAGATACTCTTTTAACTGGTATTTATGGGTAATATTAAATGTATTAGTAATCGGGTTAAATATTTATACCAATAATATTATTATCGCAACACAGTACTTAATTTATCTATTTAATGCCATTTATGGAATTTGTGAATGGAAACGTTCTGAACAGAAAAATTAGCTATTAAATAACGCAATAAGAAATTTTAAATCTTAATTTATAATTTTCAGGACGATATTTTACGCTCAATAAATGTGGTATAGTATAAAATTATAGTTATTTACCAGCAATGAGCACCATAAAAAAATTAATATAATTGAATGGTAATTTTAATCAAAATCAATTAAATATAAATATTATGAAAAATACGACCGCAGACAAACTTCTTAATTCAGCAGAAAGGCTTTTTGCTCAAGCTAGTTACAGTGAAGTATCAATTAGAGATATCACAGAAGATGCAGGCGTAAAATTAGCCTTAGTTCATTACCATTTTGGCTCAAAAGAAGAGCTATTTAAAGCAGTCATTCGACGTAGGATTGGTAAATTAAGTTCAGACCGAATCCGTTTACTTAATTACTATAAAAATCAGAACGGCGATGAGCCTATGTCGTTAGAAAAAATCGTTGAATCTTTTTTAGCACCTTATCTTTATAACACTCTTTATGGTGGTGAAGGTTGGCGTTACTATGCTATTAATGTTGCACGGCTTTTATCATCAGGCTCAGCACTAGGTTTATCAATTTTATGTGAACAATTTGATCCTTATGCCGAATTCTTTATTGTGGAATTAAAAAGAGCCTATCCCTCAGCAACTAAAGAACAAATTCATTGGGGATTCGATTTTTTAGTTGGACTTATGTGTAACACTTTTGCAGAAGCTGATCGAATAAAGTTCCTTTCACATGATATTTGCTCCATCGAAAATCCAGAAATTGCTTGTCAATATCTTTATCATTATTCAATAGAAGGATTACATGCCGTACTAACAAAACCCAAATACGATTACCAATCCACTTTTGATATTATCAAATCCTTTTCAAATATAGATTCTTCCTTTTAACCATACATTACCCTATCAATTAGAGTAAAAAGTTGGCACATTTTCACCTCAAAAAACAATTGAACGTTCACTCAAATTTGTGATCGCTGCCATATTTTTAATATATCTAATTTGAATGATCGTTCAATTAATTTTATATTGTGAATAATTTATTTTCACGTAATAACCAAAACTTAAATGAAAGGAGAAATGAATGGAAATCATAGATCTAAGTATAGCAATTGAAGATCGCACACCTAATGATCCACCTTCTATGCCAACCGAAATTGATTATTGGGATCATATTAAAGGAGCTGAACATATCAAAACCTTTTTTCCAACAGCTACTAATGACGATTTACCAAAAGGTTTGGGTTGGGCAATTGAATATGTCAAATTAACAACCCATAGTGGGACGCACCTCGATGCACCTTGGCACTATCATCCAACAATGAATAATGGAGAAAAAGCCAAGACTATTGATGAGATGCCATTAGAGTGGTGCATTTCTGACGGAGTGATGTTGAATTTTTCTCATTTCCCTGCGGGCTATATTGTTACTGCTAAAGATATTGAAAAAGAATTAGATCGTATTAGTTATAAATTGAAACCGTTAGATATAGTACTAATTCAATCAGGCGCACAAAAATATTATGGCTCAAAAGAATATTTGGTAAAAGGTTGTGGAATGGGAAGAGAAGCCACACTTTTTCTACTCAATCAAGGCATAAAAATTGTAGGTACCGATGCTTGGAGCTGGGACAGTCCACTACCACTTGTAGCAGAGAAGTTCAGAGAAACACATGACAAATCAATTATTTGGGAAGGACATTTTGCAGGCATTGAAAAAGAATATTACCACTTAGAAAAACTAACTAATCTAGATAAATTACCTGCTTTTGGATTTACTGTGTCATGTTTACCAGTAAAAATCAAAAAAGCAAGTGCAGGTTGGACTCGAACCATTGCAATAATGCCATAATTTACAGGAGTAGACGCAATGAAAACAAAATTACTTAATAAATGGCACGTACTTGTTGGCGGTTTTTTTGGGTACATGTTTGATGCAATGGATATTACTTTATTGGCTGTTTCATTACCTGCAATTATGAAAGACATGGATATGACAATGTCCCAAGGGGGACTACTTGGCACCGCAACGCTACTAGGGGTTGGGTTAAGTAGTGTCATTGTTGGTTGGTTTTCTGACAATCATGGAAGAAGAACATCATTAATCTGGAGTTTAATCATTTTTGGAATATTAACTGCTGCAATATCATTAAGTCCAAATTGGATCGTTTTGTTAATGTTACGTTTTACAGCAGGATTAGCGTTAGGTGGAGTGTGGGGTATTATCGCTGCTTATATAGCTGAATCGTGGCCTGCAAAACAACGTGGGAGAGCTGCTGCTTTTGTTTTAAGCTCATTTCCAGCTGGAGCTGGGATAGCTGCATTTCTTTCTTCACTCATAATACCTGAATTTGGTTGGCGAGCTCTATTTTTAACGGGTGCGGGTTCAATTTTTGCAGCACTTTATATCTTCTTTTTTGTGCCTGAATCAGAAGTTTGGAAAAACCAAAAAGAAGATAGAATCGCAAAAGGCGATATAAGCAATATTTCAATTAAAGAGATTTTTGCTCCAAATCTTTTTAAAAGAACAATTCTTGCCACACTATTATCAAGTTTTGCTTTTATTGCATATTGGGGATCGACTACATGGATACCAACATTTTTAGTACAAGTCCGAAGATTAGACATAAAAACAATGTCTTTGTTTTTTCTAATATTAAACATAGGAATGTTTGTCGGTTATAACTTATTTGGTTGGTTATCTGACAACATAGGGCGTAAAAAAGCGATTATCTTATCATTCATTGGTACCACCATTACATTACCTATTTATGTAATGGTTGAAGACCCAATGATGATTTTATTGATGGGACCATTTTATGCTTTTTTCATCTCTTTTGTGGGGTTATTTGGCTCTTATTTTGGAGAATTGTTTCCTACACGCGTAAGAACTTTAGGTGCAGGATTTTGCTTCAATGCAGGACGCGGAATCTCTGCATTTTCACCATTTGTGCTTGGTTTTATAGCAACTAAATATGGGCTTACTATTGGCATTGGAATTTGTGCAGTATTCTTCTTCATTTCTGCTATTACTATGCTTTTTTTACCGAATACCAAAATTGAATAATTAGAGGTTAAATTATGAATGATAAAGTAATTATTACTGTTGCAACTACAGGTGCCTTTCCAACTAAAGAACATAATAAAGCAATACCAATGACACCACATGAAATAGCAAACGATGTTTATGCATGCTGGAAAGCTGGTGCAGCTATTGCCCATCTTCATATGAGAGACGATGATGGGCATGGGACTATGAGCGCTGAAAGATTTGAAGAAACAATTTCATTAATTCGTAAAACTGACTGCGATATTATTATCAATTGCACTACTTCTGGCGATCTCCATGCAACAGATGAAACACGAATGATTCATTTATCGAAAGTAAAACCAGAAATGGCTTCATATGATTGTGGAACAATGAACTGGATGAACTCTACCGTATTTTATAACACCCCTGCTTTTTTAGAAAAATTAGGTTATTACATGCAAGAACAAAATGTAAAACCAGAAATTGAAGTATTTGATGCAAGCTTTATCTATAACGCATTATATTATCTAAAAAAAGGAGTACTAAAAGCACCATTGCACTTTCAACTTTGCATGGGGGCCCCTGGAGGTATTGCTGCCACTATTGAAAATCTTGTTTTCCTAAAAAATTTATTACCCAAAGACTGCACATGGTCCGCATTTGGTATTGGTTCGAATCATTTATCTACACTTTTTGCAACCATTTCTATGGGTGGACATATCCGTGTAGGAATGGAAGATAATGTATATTATGCGAAAGGAGAACTAGCAAAATCAAATTGTCAATTTGTTGAACGAGCTGTTCGTATTATACAAGAAGCAGGAAAACAACCTGCAACACCAAATGAAGCAAGAAAGATATTAAATATCAAATAACTAGAAAGGTGAAACCATCAGTCTTTCTGATGGTTTTTACTCTATATCCCCTTTAACTAAAGGCACAAATATCACCTCGCCCATATTTTTGGTTACGAAGTTGTCTCCATCACGCTCTATTAACTGTAGAATTTGTTTGTTTTCGCCAACAGGAATCACTAATCGACCTTTATCTGCCAATTGTTCAAGCAAGCATAGTGGCACTTCTGATGCAGCTGCAGTCACAATGATGCCATCAAATGGCCCTCGCTCCGGCCAACCTAACCAGCCATCCCCATGGCGTGTTGAAATGTTGTGAATATCTAATTGCTTTAAACGGCGTTTAGTATTCCACTGTAGGCTTTTAATGCGTTCTACTGAACAAACATGGTCAACTAACTTAGCCAAAACAGCTGTTTGATACCCCGATCCTGTACCAATTTCGAGTACTTTTGAATTAGGCGATAATTTTAACAGTTCGGTCATCTTTGCAACAATATAAGGTTGAGAAATGGTTTGTCCACTACCAATTGGTAGCGGTCGATTATCATAAGCTTGATGAGAAAGTGCTTCATCAACAAAATGCTCCCGGGGAATAGAAGCAATAGCATCTAAAACACGATCGTCTTTGATTCCGTGTTGACGCAGGAATTTAATTAAGGACTGCATTTTTAAACTTTGCATTTGGACTATTCATTTCCTATTATTAATTCACGAATCACACTTGTCGCATAACAACCTGATGACAAATAAAAATCAAGCTCAAGCGTACAACTATCCAACCATTGCCAATTAAGCTGCTCTGCTCGCAACAATAATGATCTTCTTGCTGTCTCCACTCGTTCTTTTTTAAATAGATCATTAAATTCAGACCAATTTTTTAAACACTTTTGCTCAAATTCTAGCGCTTTATATAATGTACCAAGCGGTGAATCTCCTAACAGTGGAGCTGTAATATTAAGTTCAGCGTTTTCTAGACGCTGCTGTAACACCGTTAATTCATCAGGTTGAGCAACAAACCAGCTACCACGCTGTGCTAATTGTAATATATCACCATCCAACACCGTTTGATGCAAATTTTGTGTAATTCGTTGGCTGACAATATCATTGAAAATCGCGCTTCGTGCGGCTGAAAGATAAAAGCTACGCTTTTTGCGATCTTTAACCGAAATTTCACCACTGGCCCATTTTATGGCTTGAGTAATATTATTCTCATCACGACCAAAACGCTGTTCGCCAAAATAATTAGGCACACCATGTTGTTTGATTAACGCTAATTTAGACTCAATTTCAGATTGATCACTTAAATTTCTTAATCTAATTTTAAAATAATTACCCTTTAATGCACCTATTTTTAATTTCTTATTATGCCGAGTGACGGTTAATATTTTACACCCTGCCAAATCAAATGCCGAAAAGTCAGGCGTTTGTTGACCAGGCATATGTAAACTAAACCACTGTTCAGTGACAGCTTGGCGATCTTTCAGTCCAGCATAACTTACGAGTTTTGCTGGAATACCAACATATTTAGCCAACTGTTCAGCCACAAAAACAGTATTACAATCAAGTTTTTGCAAAAAAACTAAAACATGTTCACCATCGCCAGTCAGTTCAAAACCAAGTTCTTCTGTAACGACAAAATCTTCGTATTGTTGTTTATATTGCCCTGTAGTGGTTGGTTTTCCATATAAATAATTAAGTTGTGCTAACACCTGTATCGCCTATTTTTAAATTTAATCTATTTTAGACTTTTTGCTTAATAACACGACCGCTTGACAAGCAATACCTTCTTTACGCCCAGTAAAGCCCAATTGCTCAGTCGTTGTCGCTTTGACACTAATTCGATCAAAATGAACATTTAGATCTTCAGCAATATTCACTCGCATTTGATCAACATGCGGTCGCATTTTTGGTTCTTGTGCAATGATAGTGGTATCTAAATTCAATAATTCATAGCCTTTTTGTTGAACAAGGATGTACACTTCTTTCAATAGTATTCGACTATCAATGCCTTTATATTTCGGATCCGTATCAGGAAATAGCTTACCAATATCCCCTAATGCTAATGCACCAATCAAGGCATCAGTTATTGCATGCAATACAACATCACCATCAGAATGCGCAACAAGGCCATATTGATAAGGAATCTTTACACCAGCAAGGGTTATCGGACCTTCACCACCGAATTTATGTACATCAAATCCATGACCTATTCTCATATTTTTACCTATTTAGAATTTGCTTAGTTAAATAAAAAGTTGCCAATGCTAAATCTTCAGGGCGTGTTATTTTTATATTATCTCGGCGACATTCAATCAATAAAGGGTGTCCGCCACAATACTCAATGGCTGAAGCTTCATCCGTGATGGCAACACTATCATCTAAAGCTTGTCGCAAACATGATTTTAATTCGCCGGCATTAAACAATTGAGGCGTTGCTGCCCCCCATAAATAAGTACGATCTTCAGAATAATCAACAACGGTATCATTATCTTGATATGCTCTTTTTATTGTATCACTCACACGGGTAGCTAATAGCCCACCTTGTTTTTTATTTATTACCGTTGTGATTAACCGAGTAATATCATCATGATCAACACAAGGTCTTGCTGCATCATGAACTAAAGCCCATTGATCATCATTTAACAATTGCAACCCTGCTAACACCGAATCGGCTCGCGTTTTGCCACCTAAAGTGACATTAATCTTATCGTGTAAAGCGATCGAAAGCGTATTAAATATGTCATCTTCAGGACTAATAACAACAATAACTTTGGTTATTTGCTCATGAGTTAATAATTTATTTAACGTATGTTCTAAGATCGTCTTTGAATCAATTTTTAAATACTGTTTAGGAACTTGGCTATTCATACGGCTACCAATTCCGGCAGCTGGCACAATAGCGATGATATTATTGGGGTTCACATTATGCATTATCGTTTTTTCGAGTCTGAATCAATTATAATACGATAAAAATATTCATTAGGTTTAACCATACCTAAATGACTACGCGCACGTTCTTCAATAGCTTCAGAACCACGTTGTAAATCGTTAATTTCAGCAAACATTTGTTCATTACGAGCCTTTAACTTTTCATTGTCAGCACGCAAACTGATTAACATTTCAACATTATCTTGATAATCGTACACATTATTTTTGCCATACCATAAAGAATACTGCAAATAACCAAGCACGACCAATAGTAATAAAGGGAGCTTCCATCTTATCATGAATTGAATATTATCCTTTATCTATATACATTTAACGGGTTTTGGTAAACCAGCAAGTTTAGTCGCTTGTTTAGCAGGACCTTCGGGAAATAACTTATACAAATAACGACTATTGCCCTTTTCTACACCAAATTTTTTTTCCATCGCTTTGACTAATGCGCGTATAGCTGGCGAGGTTTTATATTCTAAGTAAAAATCGCGAACAAATAAAATCACTTCCCAATGCGCATCCGTCAAATCAATGCCTTCTTTGGCGGCCAACTCAGGAACCAACTCAACATTCCAGTTCTGCCAATTTCTTAAATAACCTTTATCATCGGTTTCTATCTGTTCTAACATTTTTTAAAATACGTGATTTAATTTTTGTTGTATTATACTCAATTAATCAAGTTCCAACACTAATTTTGATGGCGAATTCACCCTAGATAGCCTAAATTCCACAAAATTTGGTGAAATTTAAACCAAACGATAAAAAATCTTAAAATAGCTATTTACAAATAAGCAAGTCTCCTTTAATATTCACAGCCATTGCGGAAGTGTGGCTGAGCGGTTGAAAGCACCGGTCTTGAAAACCGGCGAGGGGCGACCCTCCCAGAGTTCGAATCTCTGCGCTTCCGCCATATTTCCTAAATACTTCTTAAAAACCAACAAGATAAAATGAAGATGTTATTCAGTATGCCATTAGGTATGCCATTTTGTATTAGATTATATTGTACAGATATCTTTACGCAGGTTACCATCAATGTATTAAGTAATTTTTATATTATCATTCATTAGTGTGCTAATTCTGCTAAATTAGCAAAATTAGCTGTGTTTTATGTGATATAAAAATTTTCCTACAATTTGACATGCATCACGGTTGGCTCTCCAACAAATAAACATAACTTCACATCGAACTAAATAATATTAGGAAGAGTGTTTTTCGACAAAAAATAAGTTCTTCTTATTTTATCGAGTAAGAGATAAAAAGATTTTGATAAAAATCTGGTATCTATTCAATTTCACAGCCTTTGTTTTTTTTCTAGAATTAAAATATTTTTAACAAGACAATCTGCACTATTTTGATTAGTTGTCTAGCTACCATAAGAGTAAAGTGTAAAAAAGAGTTAGTGAGGAACAAAAAAAAGCAGTGCAATTGCACTACTTTTTTATTGATATCAGTATAGATAAACTCCTGTTAACAAACAATATGTCAAACCAATTCTTACTAATGCCGACCTGAAAGCTTTCCTCGTAATACAATAAAGGCTGGTTTTGCATTAGGATAATAATCAATATAGTGATCATTGTATAGTCGCCATAACGCCATCTCTAGGTTTTCTTTATTTCTAAGAATGCTTGGACCATACTGATAAATATGACTTTTTAAAAACTGTAAATATCCTCCTTGTTGAGATGATCCTCGCCAAATATTAGACAGTGCCCACCTCTATTCATAAAGTTTTCTACTTATTCTTTGGTTTCGTAAATACGGTTTAATTTGAAACTCCATTGACAGAACTAATCCAAGCTCATCTTTCAGGCAGCTTATTGAACTTTGATATCAAACGAGGGTTATCTGTACAGTAGGAAAGTTGTGCCTAAAACAGGGAAATGGCAATAAATAGTAACTTATCTAGAGGTATTTAGATCTAAATATAAGCCCAAATACCTCAAAAAAGCGCGGTTAAAAATTTAGTTTGAGTGAAGCTTTACTGTACAAAGGTCTCAATAAAAATCAAAGTAGTTTATACATATGGTAATTTATCAGTACCTGATTTTCTCTGGATATTTTGTTAGCCCGCTTTATTTTAAAACCCCATTTTTTGAAAATTGGCATGGCCACTTTTGAAGCATCTACACTTAATTGTGTAAGCTTTTTCTGGTGGGCCAAGTCAAGCACATGGTCATAGAGTTTTCTAGCTATGCCACGCTTTTGAAAGTCAGGATGCACGTACAGACAGTCTATGTAACCATCATCTCCAAGTTCAACAAACCCCGCAAGGCTTGAGCCAAAGATAGCCATCCAAGGCTGAGTGTTATTTAAACGTTCTAACCACTTCTGATAATCTGGTGGTGTTGAGCACCATGCTTCTTGCTGTGCTTTGCTGTAAATATCGGTATCAATAGCATGAATAGACGAATGAAACAAATCGCATATTTCAGAGGCATAGAGTGAAGAGTATGGTTTTACTTCGATTTTTGATCCTCGCCAAAATATTAGACAGTGCCCACCTCTATCATTTTTTCGTTTTGGTAATATTGTTGTTCATATTGTTCAGGTGATACCCAGCCATTAGCTGAATGACGGCGTATCCGATTATAATAGATTTCAATATATTCAAATAGTGCTTTATTAGCCTGCTTCCTCGTTTTGTAGTAACAGTCATGAATAATATGTGTTTTGAGTGTATGAAAAAAACTTTCAACAACCGCATTATCAAAGCAATTTCCTCTTCGACTCATGCTTTGCCTTAGTCCATATTGTAACAATAACTGCTTGAAATCAGCACTGCAATATTGGCTTCCTTGGTCACTATGAATGAGTACATTTTTAGGAAAATGACGCCGCAATAAGGCTTGTTTTAATGTATTACACACTAAATGACGGTCTATGTAGCGACTCGTTTGCCTAGCAATTACTTTTCGTCCATATAAATCGATAATCACCGACAAATATAACCAACCTTCACCCGTTTTAATATAAGTAATATCGGTTACCCATGTCGTATTTGGCTTATCAGGGTTAAATTGCCTATTTAACGTGTTGGGCGCAATATTGCGATGAGCCGTGTCTGTTTTATACTTGAATTTACGTGCTGCTTTACTCCGTAATCCCCATTGTTGCAAAACACGGCTAATTGTCCTTTCTGAAACTTGATAGCCCGCTTCCCTAACATCATGAAGCAGGCTTGGCGCACCCAAACGGGCCTTATGTTGCCAATACTGCTTTTTAATATACTCGCTGAGTTTGGCTGATTTGTTTGCTCTTTTTAACCAAGCATAATAACCCGATGAACTGACACCAAGTAATGAGCATATCTTAGTAACGGGATAGCAGATTAAATGATTTTTCATATAAGCGTACTTCACCGACTTGGATTGTTGATGAAGTACACATGCGCCTTTTTTAGTATATCATTGGCCATTTTCAGTTCTTTAATCTCTTTTTCTAACGCCATAATCCGCTGTTGCTCAGCCGTTAACTCTCGACGGCTGGTTTTATTCGGGGAAAGTTGCCTAATCCATTTATCTAGGGTTGATTTACCCACACCTAGATGGTTGGCAAGTTCGCTGATAGAAAGGTGTGCATTAGATAACGCATAATCCACCGATTGTTGTTTGAATTCGATACTAAATTTTTTGACCATGATATTTGTCTCCTATGATTTTTGTTTATATCATAGAGGCAACTTTTGTCCACTTTTTTGGCGAGGATCAGAAATATCTCTGGAAATATCAAGAACATTAACTTTCTGATTTGCCCCTGTTGCATTGACCAAACACTTTGCTTGAAATGTTTCTCCATCTTGAGTTTTTAAAGAATAAATTTGATCATTATATTCTACTGAATATACATTTTTATTTAGCAATACATGTAATTTGTTATGTTGAGCATAAAACTCCAAGTAATCAGCCACTTCATGCTTATCTGGATACCCTTTTTGATCACCAACCATAATTAAGCCTGGTAGCTGATTCATTGCTCTTGGTGTAAACAACCGCATACTATCTGGTCGTCTACGCCAGACGTCTCCTATACGTTCATCTCTTTCTAATATAAGAACCGTGATATTTTTTTAGTCAGAAATGACGCTAAACACAGCCAGCTTGTCCAGCACCAATGATTACACAGTCGTAAGTCATGAATTTTATCCTCTAATTGATATCTGTTGGGTGAGCATATATCAATTCAAGGGTTATTTAATTGAATAAACTAGCTATATTCGATCTCTCATTCTTTTTTTTAAATGAAAATAATTGTCAAAGAATAAATAACTATTTGAAATATAGAGAGTTAAATAAATCAATGACTTTTTTTATAAAATGAAGTCAGCTTATTTGTTCAAGACAATATTACTTACCCATTTATACAATGCTGTTAGCTTTTCACAATCTAGTAACCAAACAAGAGATAGGATAACATAATGGAAAATAAATGTTTTTTTGTTTCGGGTGGTTCACGAGGCATTGGAGCTGAAATTGTTTCAGAACTGGCTAGAGAAGGATTTAGTATTGTATTCACTTATAAAAACAGCAAAGAGGAAGCGCTTGAGTTATGTGAATCTTTGGCTTTACAAGGTAAGCAATGCAGAGCTTATCAATGCGATGTCTCTATAGCAAAGGAAGTTAACCATGTAGCAAAAGAATGTATTTCATTATTCGGTGCTCCTTACGCAGTGATTAATAATGCAGGAATTACTAAAGACAACTTGTTTATAAACATGGAAGAAAAGACATGGTTAGATCTAATGAATAATAATGTTTTGTCTAGCTATTTAGTCAATAAAGCTTTTTTACCTCATATGATTAGTCAAGGAGATGGCTGTATTCTCTTTATTAGTTCAGTAACTGCATTTAAAGGTAATACAGGGCAAGTAAATTATGCTGCGTCAAAAGCTGCAATGATTGGTATGACTCATTCATTGGCTGTTGAATTAGGTCGTTTTAATATTCGGGTCAATTCAATAGCTCCAGGTCTTATTGAAACGGACATGAGTAAAAATTTGTCGAGTAATGCATACAAAAATATGATCAAAAAAATTCCATTGGGTCGTATAGGTTCAACCAAAGAAGTGACTATGTCTGTGAATTTTTTACTCGGTTGTGGGGGTAATTATATCACAGGTCAAACTCTCGTTATTGATGGTGGAATGTCTGCTTAATGAAACTGCATATTATGATTCTGTTCATAGAAGCAAGGATTAAAATGAAATATGTAAATGGAGTATACGATGGAAAAAAACACCGATGGTCGACCGTTGAAGGGTTTAACACGATATAAAAAATTGATTATTTTATCTGTTATTTTCTTAATTTTGGGGATGGGATACTTTATTTTTTGGTATATGTTTTCTCGGTTCATACAATCTACAGATAATGCATATGTTATGGGAAATCAGGTTCCAATTCATACTCAAATAAGCGGAGGAATCTCCTCCATTTACGTTGATGATAATGACTTTGTGAGAGAAAATGATGTAATCGCTAAATTAGAATCAATTGATGCTGAAAATAATTTTAGTTATGCAAAAAATGAATTAGCCAAGGTAATAAGAGAAACTCAACAGATCAAACTGACAACTGAAAAATTGCTAGCAAGTATTCAATTAAAGCAAGCGACATTAGATAAATTAGAAAAAGATTTAGCTCGGAGAGAAAGCCTTTGGTCACGTGATGCTATTTCACAAGAAGAAATAGATCATGCTAGGCAAAATGTATTAATTGCGTCAAATGACTTAAAAATTTCCAAGCAAGAGTTAGAAATTAATAATGCCCTATTAATGCAGAATTCATTATTCGAGCATCCAAGTATTCAGCAAGCGATTTCTAAACTAAAGGAAGCCTGGCTTAACTTAAAACGAGTAACAATTGTTTCGCCTGTCACTGGGTATGTGTCAAGGCGCCAAGTGCAAATTGGAGCACAGGTTAATAGAGGGGAACGATTATTAGTTATTGTTCCTTTGGAGCAAGTTTGGGTAGAGGCTAACTTTAAAGAAGTTCAACTAAAACACATTCGATTAGGACAGAAAGTTACGTTAACTAGTGATTATTACGGAGATGATATTAAATTCGACGGGGTAATTACAGGAATTGCTATGGGAACGGGAAGTGCTTTTTCATTATTACCAGCACAAAATGCAACAGGAAATTGGATTAAAGTAATTCAGCGCTTGCCTGTTCGTATTGAATTGAATAAAGAGCAAATTAACAAATATCCATTACGGATAGGGTTATCTATGTATGTAACAGTTGATACCAGTGACGACAGTGGGAAATTACTTACTGATATTTCACCTCAAGAAATTAAATATCAGACAGATGTACTTACTTACGACTTAAATGAATTCAAACAACTAGTCCGAGAAATTATGCAAAATAACTTAATTTCAGAGAGTAATATTCAGTGAGTAATAAAATGTCCTCATTACATCTATCAGGCCCCAAATTTATTGGGCTCATTGTTGCATTGGCAACAGTCGCTTTTTTACAAATTTTAGATTTAACTATTGCCAACGTAGCACTTTCCACTATTGCAGGAAACCTTGGAACATCAACTAGCCAAGCAACATGGGTAATTACATCGTTTGCTGTTTCCAATGCCATTTCAATTCCTTTATCTGGATGGCTAGCTAAGTACTTTGGGGAAGTTAAGTTGTTTTTGTTTTCAATTTTGATGTTTGTTGTAACCTCTTGGCTATGTGGTATCTCCAACAGCCTTGAAATGTTGATTATTTCACGAATACTACAAGGCGCTGTTTCTGGTCCAATTATCCCACTTTCACAAAGTTTGTTATTGGCTAACTCTCCAAAGTCCAAAAAAAATATGTCTTTAGCAATATGGTCGATGACTATCATTATTGCTCCCGTCTGCGGTCCTATTTTAGGTGGATGGATAAGTGATAATTTATTTTGGGGCTGGATTTTTTTACTAAATGTACCAATTGGTCTGATAGCTTGGATAAGTATTAAAATATTATTAAAAGGACGAGAAACAGAGATAAGTAAATCGCCAATAGACACTATCGGGCTTGCTTTATTAGTATTAGGTGTCGGTAGCTTACAGCTTATTTTAGATAGAGGGAAAGAGCTGGATTGGTTTAATTCATCTGAAATTATTATTTTATCTGTGGTAACGTTAGTCACACTTTCTTTTTTTGTTCTTTGGGAAATGGCATCAAAGCATCCTATTGTTGATTTATCTTTATTTAAATCAAGAAATTTCACAGTAGGGACGATTTGCATAAGCTTGGCATTTTTGCTACATATAGGAACATTAGTTATACAGCCACAACTATTACAACGGGTTTTTGGTTATACGGCAACGTGGGCAGGGTTAGCATTGTCTCCCATCGGTTTGGTTCCTATCGTTCTTGCTCCAATAGTCGGCCGTTTTGTTCCTCATCTAGATATGAGGAAGCTTGTGACTTTTGGTTTCATTGTTTTTGCTTTATGTTTTTTTTGGAGAGCTTACTCATTTGAGCCTAATATGGATTTTTCGAGTTCTGCCTGGCCCCAATTCTTTCAAGGATTTGCGATAGCTTGTTTTGTTATGCCTTTGAATATAATAATTTTATCTGATATACCTTCTCACAAGTTAGCGGCAGCAGGGAGTTTATTTAATTTTTTTAGAACATTATCTACTTCCATTGGCACTTCTTTAACAAATTCATTGTGGGAACATCGTGAAGCCATTCATCACAATCAATTAACTGATTTGATGAATCAAAATATACAAACGCTAGAGTACTCATATCAGCAGTTTCAGTTGCTCGGATTTTCTGAAACTCAAGCTTCGGCAAAACTAGCACAAAATATTACTAATCAGGGACTGGTAATCGCAACCAACGAAATTTTTTGGCTATATGGAATTATTTTTCTACTACTAATCATAGTTGTTTGGTTTGCAAAATCATCTATTACATCAAAGAGTGAAATAGAAAAATAGCCGGTTAGATAAATACATAAGTCATAACAAGATTATAATATTTTGAAAAATAAAAATGAACTTCAAAAACTTTATTGATCGGATTACCAACATGTAATGTACATATTTTTTTTCTTTGTTTACATCTATGCAAAAGATATCTTCATATGAAAGTGTAATACCAGTGGAGCTAAACGCCTTATATAAACTCTCTTGGGCTGAAAATACCAAAGTGATGTAATGTGTTATGTCCATTATCATGTCACAGGGAGTAGGGCATTTTAGGATCGTGTGACTTAAATCAATTGCTTTTTGAGTGGACATTATTTTTTCTATATCAACTCCTATGCTTTGAACACTCCTTTGAGTGTTTTAGTGTAACCGCAGTTACAAAATTATTAGAGTGCGATATTGAACCAGCTATGTTTTTAGGCCATAAAACTGCTCCGTTGGAGCTTTTTAGTCTCCAGTAATACTCTCCATCATGCAATAAGTTTTCTAATGCCGTAGCAGAACACACTCTACCGGCTAAGAACTCTATTTTTCTTCTTACTGGAAAGTATTGAATATCTTTTTTTAATTTTAATGGTAAATAATCAAAATTATTAATATTAAAATTATCTACTGAAAAATGGCAAAAAGATTGCGAAATATTTTGAGATCTTATAATAAAGTTTTTGGTGATAGGTTTAAAATAGCCAAAAATACGTTTGTATTGTTCTTGATTAACTTTATACATGATATGTGTTATCCTTTAGTTGGTTTAAGTTAATCAAATTATGAATATATGCATAGTCTTTTTATATGGTTTATGTTACTTATTTTAATAACAAGGATGTTTATTTAGCAAGGATAAAATATCATGTTAGGCAATGATTTGTTAGTTAAAGTACACCGACAAAATTTATCTACATTGTTTTTTATATATAATATCACGACGGATTGGCATCGTCACCCTTCTCTTCAATTGACAATATCATTGCACAATATGTCTTTTGAGCTAGAAACACAAGATGAAAAAAAAGATGTATTTGGTTTTATTATTCACTCAAATCTTCCCCATAAACTGAGCGCACCAGATGTCTGTTGTATTAATTTGCTTATTGACCCAGAAGATCCCTATTATCACTTATTATCGCATTTTACTGACATTAACCCTGTTTATTTTCTTACTAACGAAGAAGCATTAAAAATTGCCAATTATTTTATGAAATCTGTTACTATTAGCCAACCATTTGATCTTTATCACGTCTATAAGCTATTATGTGAGTCAGATCCCAGTTGTTCATGTGATCAAGATAACCGCATTAATAAAGCCGTCTCTATTATTTCATCATTACCCATAAAGCAAATTTCATCGAGGGAAATCGCTGAAAAAATACACCTTTCTGAAAGTCGCTTTCTTCATCTTTTTCGTTCTGAGTTGGGTATTAATTTCAGGGGTTATCTATTGTGGAAAAGATTACAGGATGTAATTGATATACTTGACTCCCCTACAACACTGACAACATTAGCCAGTGATATGGGATTTTCTGATTCGGCTCATTTTAGCAGAACATGTTTATCTAGTTTGGGACTGAGACCATCACAACTTAAACGAGCTTTAATAATTGATAATAATGACATTATGTGTGGAAAACATTACTGTTTGTACAGAGTATTTCAGGCATTGCATACCTAAAATACACTGTATTATCGTTTATATACTACTAACTGAATCAATCTTGACTTTGACTGTCAAATATTGTTGAAATGTAAAAATGATTGATCCGATCAAAAAAACATCGTATTTTAATTAAGTAATATCGTTTATCGTTACCGATTAGTTAAAGAGCTAATTAAACTTATAACAAGTAAAAAATTAGTCTACATAATAATAAAGGAATGATCATGGATACGATGAAACAAATGGCAAACACTCTCACTGCTTTGGTGAACGGTGTGCCTCATAATCGCTATATTTTTAAAATTGATGGTAATAATACTAGTGACATGGTATCGGTATTGTCATTGGATGGACAGGAAAAGTATACCGTTACAGTGTGATGTGTAGAGATCTTCTCAATATATACTGAGGTTATGAAACCTGAAAAAGTTTTATTTTATTAATTTATTATTAATATAATTATCATTTTGAATGATAGTGTCATTAAAGTTTCTCCATGGGTGGTTATTTCTCATTGCTTTTTGATAGTTACCTGGAGTTACCCCGAAATTTCGACGGAAAATAGCAATAAAACCACTAATATTATCATAACCTAAATTTAAAGAAATTTCTGTAATAGGTCTGCCCGCAACAAGCAACTCTAAAGCTTTTAACATACGTAGTTTCTGCCGCCATTCTGTGAAATTAAATCCAGTTTCATTTGTAAATCGACGAGTTAATGAGCGTCGAGAAATCCCAGCCCAAACGCTCCATTCATTAATGTTTCTATCATCACTAGGATTATCAGACAAAGCTAAAGCAATTTTTAACAAACGAATATCTTTTGGCATTGGGAGTGCTATCTCAACTTGAGGGGTTATACTAATCTCGTCGACAATCACTGCCATCAATCGCTTATGCTCGGGTTGCAATTCTGAATTATTCCATGTCATGGTTCGGGTAATTGCTTCACGCAATAGACTAGATAATTCTAGCATGCAGGGTTTATTCGGCAGATTATTACATTCGCTTTTTTGTATATAGATACTCCATCCGTGGAATGGTCCATGTGATCCGAGAAGAGAATGCTGTGTATCTGGAGGTATCCATATACCATGAGTTGCGGGTATTACCCATTGACTACTTTCCACTTCAATTGAAATTAAACCTTGTAATGTACCAGCTAGTTGTCCTCTCGAGTGATGATGACGTTCTGTTACTTTCACTGATGGGGATTTGAGTGATGCCGATATAATCATAGGTTCGCTATCAGAAGAAGCGACCTCTGGAGAAATGAGTGAAATATTCATTTATATGGCCTCTAAGTAATATTTTGTGGCTGGAATTAGTTAGTAAATTTTTGTTTTACTAACTATCCTAAATTAGCCCAACTTAATTCAAATAAAATAAATATAACTATATATATTAAAAATAAATTAGCAATAAATCATGAATGATTTAAAAAAATATTATTTAATATAATCAATTGAAATAATTAAGGTTATATATATTTTTATTAGCTAGCTGTCTAGAAAGAGGTATAAAATGAAAGGAAAACATGTTTACTGAAGATATCGCACTATTTGCATCTGAAGAATTGGAAAAAGTGATATTGGATTTAATCGATGAACGTAAAAAGTGTGCTGGAGATGATATTATTTATTTTATTATTCATAATAGTAATAAAAGTGAAATATTAAGTGATAGTGAGATAGTCGCACTTTCATTAAACATCTTACTTGCAGCTTCAGAACCAGTTGATAAAGTTTTAGCAAGTTGTATCTATCACCTTTATAGAAATGAATCTTATATTGATCTTGTTATCTCCAATTATTGCAGCACTAATAGTATCTTGCAGGAAAGCTTACGTATTACACCACCTGTTCATTTAATTCCACGCCAAGTCGAGGATGATAGTTGTGTTGAAGGTGTTAACTTAAAAAAAGGAGATTTAATATTTTCCTTAATACCATCAGCAAATAGAGATGAAAAATATTTTGAACATCCAAACACATTCAATCCACGAAGAGAATTTAAGGAACATCTTTCATATGGAATGGGAGTTCATGCTTGTATTGGTGCTCAATTTACAAATATGCAATTAAATATCGCCCTTCAAAAATTAGTTTTAATACTTAAAAATTATAAAGAAATTACACCACCAACGTTCGGTGGAATATATACACGAGGCGCAACTCAATATAATCTGGAAAGAGTTTAATATGAAACAATCGATTGACCTGACAACCTCAGAAAGAAAGTTAGTGTTTGCTATGACACTATCTAGTATATTGCCATTATTAGATAGCAGTATTGTTAATGTTATTTTACCCTCAATTTCGAATGACATTAATGCCTCTTATGCTTATATGCAATGGGCTGTTACCATATATATGCTTGCTTGCGCAGCTGGCATATTACTATCACCTTATGTACATGAAAATTTTGGACTCAAGAAAGCATGGGTATGCTCAATTTTTGTCTTTCTTGTTGGTTCTATATTAGTTGGATTTTCATATAATCTGGTTTCTTTAATCTTGTATAGATGTCTACAAGGTTTTGGTGCAGGAATTTTAATTCCTATTACTCAATCTACAATAGCAACTTATTTTGGTAAGGAAAGACTAAAGCCGGTTATGGCATTGATTGCTATTCCGTCAGTCTTTGCCCCTGCACTAGGGCCAATTTTTGGAGCAATCATATCAGAACAGTTAAATTGGAGAATAGCTTTTTTTATCAACATACCTTTAGTACTTATGGCCTTTTTATTTGGTAGGACGACAATGCCTGATAATAAAACGTCTAAATACAATATGAATATTTATGTGTTAATGACATTTTTAATTGCTTTAATAATATTTTTCATCTCTATTAAAAATATCACTTCTGGGCATTTTTTTGATATTTTTAATATTATTATGCTAGTTTTAGGTATTGGTTTGATGATGATTTCGCTTATTATTAATAACAAGTCAGACAGTAAACTGATCGATTTAAGTTCATTTAGTTGTATTCAATATTCGTTTGCAATAATTATGGGATTTCTGACGTCACTTATCTTTTTTGGTTTCATGATTTTTTTTCCTTTAATACAAGCAATAAATGATAATATATCTATTACATATATTGGTATGTTGCTAGCTCTACAAGGTTTAGGTGCCTGGTTGTCTAGAAAATTTATTTATAAATCTCTAAGTGAGATAAATTCATTTCTAATTATTGGTGTAGGATTAATAATATCAGCAATAAGTATATTAATAATTCAAGTAGGTGGCGATGCCTTTGAAATTATCGGTTTTACTGTTCGAGGTTCCGGATTAGGCGTCGCCACGATTGCTGTTCTCTCTTCTCCATTTGAGTTCTGTGATAAAAATCAAATTAAGGACACGAGCGCTATCACGCGTGTTACACAGCAAATTGGTGGTGCATTTGGAGGCGTACTATCAGGAATATTAATCAACCTCACTCAACATCAAATAATTTCAATAAACTGCGCTTATCAGGCAATGTTTTTTGTGTCTCTGGTTTTTGGTTTTCTAGCGGTTATTGTCTATATTTTCTTTGGCCGAGTGAATACAAGGATTTAATATACAAAAAAACGGAACATGTGAGTTCCGTTTTTTTTCGCTTATTCAACGATACTGCTAAGCCACTTATTCAGTATTGAACAATTGAATGTATTATAAAGAGTCTCAACCGCTGACGCAGATTTCAACTTGAATAAGGTATTTTTTCTGTTTAAACTAATTTTCTAAACCACTTATACAGTGTAACGGTATACTTTTCTTGATCCTCGCCAAAATATTAGACAGTGCCCACCTCTATCATTTTTTCGTTTTGGTAATATTGTTGTTCATATTGTTCAGGTGATACCCAGCCATTAGCTGAATGACGGCGTATCCGATTATAATAGATTTCAATATATTCAAATAGTGCTTTATTAGCCAATTTCCTCTTCGACTCATGCTTTGCCTGAGTCCATATTGTAACAATAACTGCTTGAAATCAGCACTGCAATATTGGCTTCCTTGGTCACTATGAATGAGTACATTTTTAGGAAAATGACGCCACAATAAGGCTTGTTTTAATGTATTACACACTAAATGACGGTCTATGTAGCGACTCGTTTGCCTAGCAATTACTTTTCGTCCATATAAATCGATAATCACCGACAAATATAACCAACCTTCACCCGTTTTAATATAAGTAATATCGGTTACCCATGTCGTATTCGGCTTATCAGGGTTAAATTGTCTATCTAATGTGTTGGGCGCAATATTGCGATGAGTCGTGTCTGTTTTATACTTGAATTTACGTGCTGCTTTACTCCGTAATCCCGATTGTTGCAAAACACGGCTAATTGTCCTTTCTGAAACTTGATAGCCCGCTTCCCTAGCATCATGAAGCAGGCTTGGCGCACCCAAACGAGCCTTATGTTGCCAATACTGCTTTTTAATATACTCGCTGAGTTGTTTGGCTGATTTGTTTGCTCTTTTTAACCAAGCATAATAACCCGATGAACTGACACCAAGTAATGAGCATATCTTAGTAACGGGATAGCAGGTTAAATGCTTTTCATATAAGCGTACTTCACCGACTTGGATTGTTGATGAAGTACACATGCGCCTTTTTTAGTATATCATTGGCCATTTTCAGTTCTTTAATCTCTTTTTCTAACGCCATCATCCGCTGTTGCTCAGCCGTTAACTCTCGACGGCTGGTTTTATTCGGGGAAAGTTGTCTAATCCATTTATCTAGGGTTGATTTACCCACACCTAGATGGTTGGCAAGTTCGCTGATAGAAAGGTGTGCATTAGATAACGCATAATCCACCGATTGTTGTTTGCATTCGATACTAAATTTTTTGACCATGATATTTGTCTACTATGATTTTTGTTTATATCATAGAGGCAGCTTTTGTCCACTTTTTTGGCGAGGATCAATATCATAGGGACCATTTGTCTAAGGGAAAAACAACTTCCTCCCAAACCCAGTACTTATTGAAATCGGTAAAAACACATCAAAAATCAGTCGCTCAAGTTGCACTGCGTTTTCTTATTTAAGATGGTATTGTTGTTATTCCAAAACCCACCAAAAAAGCTAGGATGAAAGAAAATTTTGATGTATTTAACTTTACCCTTTCAGAGCAAGAAATGGTGGAAATTGCTACTTTAGATACCGGCCATAGCTTATTCTTCTCACATCAAGATCCCAAAACAGTGGAATGGTTTATGTCTATTTTGAAATAGTAGTAAGATAATTAAATAATAAAATAACTTACATTATTGCATCATGCGTGATGGTTTAACTTATCTATCGCTTGCTTTGAACATAATCTTATATATTTCGTAAGTACTCTAAAATTTACCTACATAGTTCAACTCAAATTTAACACAAATAAACTATGATTTTGGCGTAAATATTTTCAATAGCGAATTAATTGTCAGACGAAAATATGAATCATCTTGCAACCCTTTTGCGGAAATATAAGCACCTTGCAAAGTGGATAAGATAAGTGTTACCGCCTCTAAAGGAGCAAGAGTATTAGCAATACTACCATCAGAAATACCCATTCTGATAAGGCTTTCTAATGTTTGTTTCATTGCCTCAAATCCGCGAGTAACCTCTGCGGCTAAATTGGGATTTTCCATAATAGAACGATCCCGAGCCATTTGCCCCACTAAACAGCCTCTATCTATATTACGGGGTTTTAATAGCAGATCTGCAAGTTTATTATAGGCATTTTTATCAGTATTTAGCACTGTATTATTAATGCCTATAAATTGTTCTACATTATAGATTATGGCATGTGAAGCTAAATCTTCTTTACCATCGAAGTGATGATAAAGGCTACCTTGCCCAACACCTGACCATTCTAAAATGTCCTTAGGACTAGTATTCGCTAGGCCTTTTTCTAATAAGAGATCAGCCATTGCTAGAATTAGCTTTTCTCTGGAATTTTGTTTCGCGTTTTTTTCGTTATTCATTGTATTATAAGTGAACTAAGTTACCATCAATCACCTTAGTTAGCTTAGAATCAAAATTGAATAGGCTGGATTATGAATCATATCAGATGAAATAGCTTTATCCATTTTTTTTCGAGCTAGTGATTTCTTTGATAGTATCATTTACTAATTATACTGTCACTTTTTTATCTAGATTTAACGTAAGGTCTATCATTGACCTGCAATTACAAGGACACGTACTGATCCCCCCCAATAATTTGCCTTTTAATTCAGGAATAAAAAGGTCAATTGATTGCACAGATCTCGTTGAGGTTGGAACGATACTTTGAACTGCACTTTGAGCTCGTCTCATATCACGATGTGGTGCATCTTGAAAATTTTGATCCTACATGCCAGCATGAATGGTTGTTATAAAATCTAATTTAATTCTAAAATTCTCATACAACACTTTAACCAAAGGCCAGGCGCTAAACAATTTTTAGTACATGAAGCATTAGAAATAATGTGGTGTCCATCTTTGTTATACAAGTAGTCATTAATGCCTTGTACAAGGGTTAAATCAACATTTTTGCAGGTGTAAAAATAAGCTCTTTCTTATCGTTGGCTTTAAGATGAGCTTGTGCTTTTTTACCATCATTAAACACGCCTGTTGATTCTAGTACCACATCAACTTAGTGTTTTTCCCAGAGTAAATTCTCAGAATTAGATTCCTGATAAACTGCAATCTTTTATTACATCGTGCTTTTAGCAAACCGGCCAAAAGCTGTGTCATATTTTAAAATATGAGCAAGTTGATCAATTGAACCCAGATCATTAATCGCAAAAACTTTGATATCGTGTAAACAATCCTGTAATGCACGTACAAAACTACTCCCAATACGACCAAAACCATTAATTGCTGCATTAGTCATTATTGTCTCCAATAAAATTAATAAAAACAAAAAATACCAATTAGTATGTCAATGTAAAAGTCAACCGTTTACTAACTGAAATCAAAACAATCAATATCTATATATAAAAATTAAATTTATTTAAATTTACTTATATAAAAAACATGATACCATAAAATAGAAACATACCACTTGGTATGTAATTAGAATAAGGGAAAAAAATGGATAAAAAAAATAATTATCGTTGGTTTGTGCTTGCAATTGGCGTTCTAGCACAAGCAACATTTGCCATGGGCTTTGCTGGCATTCCTATCACCGGAATTTTAATGCGAGATGCCTATCATTTTTCATTATACGAGCTTAGTTTTGTTTTAGGTTCGATGGGATTAGGCGTTGCGGCTTCAGAAATACTTTGGGGGCTACTCACCGATAAACTAGGTGACAAAAAAGTTCTAATTCTCGGCTTATGGTCATCAGCGATAGTATATGCTTTAATCGCCATATCACTTACACCAGAGGCTTCGCCTGGAGGTATCAAGTATCTACACTTGGGCGCAGCCCTAGCAATAACAGGGGCTTTCAGCGGTAGTATTAACTCATCATCAGGCAGAACAGTCATGTCATGGTTTGATGATAGTGAACGTGGATTTGCCATGAGTGTTCGCCAAACTGCAATCCCGGTTGGCGGAGCGATTGGTACAGGACTACTACCTTGGTTGGCCTATTCATATGGTTTTGAACTGATGTTTACCGTGTTAGCCATCGCAGGCTTGAGCGTTGGTCTTGTGGTTGTGTTGTTTATCAACACTAAACATGCCGAATCAAAATATGTATCCAAATCAATGCTTACTATTCCCTCACCGCTGAAAAGTATTGAAGTCTGGAGAGTAGTTATGG
This sequence comes from Gilliamella sp. Pas-s95, assembly GCF_009795795.1. Taxonomy (NCBI): domain Bacteria; kingdom Pseudomonadati; phylum Pseudomonadota; class Gammaproteobacteria; order Orbales; family Orbaceae; genus Gilliamella; species Gilliamella sp. Pas-s95. Next base: position 59,668 of record NZ_WTFC01000001.1, read on the forward strand.
CCGCGGGGTTTCTAACGGTACCTCAAATGGCAGTACTTACATTTGGCGGTATCTATATGCGCGATATCCTACATATAGGTTTAACATCAATCTCTGTTATTCTCATTGGTGTGCAGATTGGCGGCGGAATACTCAGAATTTGGTCAGGCTACTATACAGACAGAAAAAAGAATCGTATCCCCTTATTAAAATACTACGCCATACTTGGCGGAATAGCCTCCTTGATGCTCTGTTTAATGGTAAATAATACATATATGGGGATTGTATTTGTTGTGCTAACTGGTTTATTTGGCCATGCATGGCATGGTATTGCTTATACTGAGGTAGCAGTAAAAGCAGGTATTGAACGCGCAGGGACAGCCTTGGGTATGGTTGGTACTACCGTATTTATCACTTCGTTTCTAACCCCTATTATCATTGCTGGTATCGCCCATGGCTATGGATGGAGTGCTGTGTGGTGCGCTGTAGCTATACTGACATTTATGACATTATTATGTTTTGTTTCATTCTCAAAAAAGAAATAAACCTTTAGCTTCTATTAATGGAATGAATGAACACTAAAGTGATTGTCGACTTGAGATACTTGCGTTATCTGAAATAATTTGAAAAACCACGGTAACAGTAATACCCCCTAAATAGGCTGTTCCCTTGAAACAAACACAATTAAAGATAAACCAATGCAATCGTTATTTATTTCACAAAGTGAGTTATTTTAATAGCAAGATTCGGCTTTTTAATCGTTGTGATCTTGCATATTATCAAGACTTATCATAGAGAAAAACACAAATAAGTTATCAATAAATAATTATACAACATTGGTTAATAAAGCTAATCAAAGGTCAAATACTAATAAAAAATTCAAACAATGCGTATGGAAGAAAACTTCGGAATGATGATTGCAGCTAGTTCGAATAAAGGTATTTATACGCTTGTATTTCCTGAATATAGTGCGTTATTACGAGAGATTAGGCAAATTAGACAATTGATAAAGTTTGATGTGTCTTTAGAGTTTATTGATACTGGTTTTCAGAAAAAAATATAGCACACTTTATTGATGATACTATACGGTATCACCCATACTTACTATGGGTTAACCATGCAAAATGAGTAAGACTTTAGCTATTAGAGCTGTGATTAATTCCAATGAACATAACATAATAGCAATAGTGATTCACTGACATTGAGTAACTGGTGAAAATGGAATACTAACTGGGTATGCGGATTAGATAGTCCATAAAAAGAAGCCGCTAACATTAGAACTTTCTTTCATAGCATTATCAGCTAGCTGAAAAGGAGTATTTATAATGCATAAACAAAAACAGATAGATTTTGATCGAATAAAAAAAGCCATCGGATATTTGAATGAAAATTATAAATCCCAACCGACACTTGAACAGGTAGCTGAGCATGTAAATTTAAGTTCTTATCATTTTCAACGTATGTTTTCTAATTGGGCTGGTGTTAGTCCTAAACAATTTCTAAGATATATAAGTATAACTCACGCTAAAAATCTCCTAAAAGAAGAAAACGCCTCATTATTGGATACCACCTATGAATTGGGTTTGTCAAGCACGAGCCGATTGCACGATTTGTTTATTGATATTGAAGGTATGACTCCAGGAGAATATAAAAATGGCGGTGAAAACTTATCAATTAATTACAGTTTTGTTGAAAGCCCTTTTGGTGAAACTATCGTTGCATCAACAACAAAAGGAATTTGTTATATTGCTTTTGTTAAGGATGAAAAGTCAGCACTTCAGTCATTGAAAAAGCTATATCCTAATGCTCAATATCGACAATACACAGACCAGATTCAACAAAATGCAACATTCGTATTTACACAAGACTGGTCAAAACTAGATAAAATAAAACTACATATTAAAGGTACTGATTTTCAGCTTAAGGTATGGCAGGCTTTGTTGACAATTCCTATGGGCAAACTATCAACCTATAGCAACATAGCACACAAGATAAACAACCCCAAAGCTAGTCGTGCGGTTGGCTGGGCTATTGGCGATAACCCTGTGGCATTCTTAATTCCTTGTCACAGAGTTATAAAATCAACAGGATTACTAGGGCAATATCATTGGGGCAGTGACCGTAAAGCAGCCATAATCGGTTGGGAAGGAGCTAAAATATGGGATCAAACACCATGAACTAGGTAATCATCAAAGTGAGCTTCGTAAAAAAGTAGCAAAAGAATCAAGACAGGACAAATAAAGTTTGGTGGTTATATAAAAAGGAAAATTAATAGAAAGCTAAATTACAATTCTGGAAAGCGCATGAAAACTGAATTTTCATTATTAACAACAACAATTTAACATCTTAGCAAGATTCGGATTATAAGCAAGATTGAGTAAATGTAAATATAGTCAAAATATAAAAATAAACAAGAAGTACAAATATAAGGAGAATAACAAATGGAAAATCTAAGAAATTAAAATAGGTATGCTGACAATCCTTCAATTGTAAACGAGAGGTTAAAGACTGTAGTCAAGAATTTCAAGACAAAATGCATTTTTTTACAAGCCTTTATCTAGGAGAAAAATAAATAGTGATTGTGAGTATTTTTCTGCCTTAAATATTAATGATTATTATCTCAGAAAATATCCTCCTTGTATTTTATTTGCTGCAAAAAAGCTCCTCTCTTAAAAGAGGCCGCTTTGATGTATGAAAAACTTAATAATAACAAAATAAAAGTATATTTGCATATAGATGAACACGCGAACAACGGCAGTATCCGGGCTCGCCGATACTACATCTTTGCTAAAAAACGCTTATAACATTCTATTAACAAAAATAAAAAAATAATGGGAAGAAAAGATGAAAAAATTGCTAATTCATAAGATTTCTTATTCAAATTTATGCGCGCAGTTCTCTGAACAAATAATAATAGCAGCACTTCCGATTATAGCAGTGCTATCTATACATGCTTCAGCATCTGAAACAGCATTTATACAAATGATAAATACTTTACCTTTTCTATTACTATCGATCCCAATGGGAATAATTGCAGATAAAGTATCTAGAAAGAAACTAATGATTGTAATAGAAATAGTTTGTGCGGCAGCCATATTTATATTATTTTATTTGACGTTTTCAGGGAATCTGTCAATAAATAAAATTGCATTATTCGGTTTTTTTATAGCAATTGGTACTGTTATTTACAGTGTAGCTAGTCCAGCTTTAGTAGCATCTTTTGTCATAAAAGATCAGTTGATTAATGCCAATAGATCAATAGAAATTGCTAAAAGCATCGCTTTCACTGCTGGTCCTGCTTTGGGTGGTATTCTTGCCGGCTATTTTTCTGGGGGATTAGCATTCATATTGGCTTTTTTTACTCTCGATAATCAGCGCCTTTTTTCTAATATGTTTACCCAAGGAGCCTGTACAAAAAAATCAGGAAGAAACGTACTTCAAGAACTATGTGATGGTTTTATTTTTTTAGTCAGAAATAAATATCTAATGCCGATAACTACAACTGCTTTTGTCTTTAATTTATCGCAGTATTTATTATTATCGATTTTTGCTTACTACGTTATCAATAATCTTTCTTTTAACTCCTTTGAAGTTGGAGTTTCATTAAGTTTAATTGGTTTAGGAATGCTAATAGGATCATTTCTATACAAGTTTATTTCTATAAAAATAAATTTTGGGTTTCAACTGACTTTAGGACCTATATCTGCTTTTTTAGCCTCAATATTGATGCTTTTAACTATTATATATCCTGTCAAAGAACTAGTTTTTATTTCTTTTTTCTTTTTTGGATTTGGACCTATTATATGGACTATATCTACAGTATCACTAAGACAGCTAGTTACACCTAGTAATATGATAGCTAAAATATCATCGGTGATCATGACTGTTACTTTTGGAGCACGACCTTTAGGGGCTGCTCTAGGCGTATACATAAGTGCAAATTTTGGTGTGAATAGTTGCATTTTTGCTGTTTTTATCGGCTTTTTTATTCAGTTAGCTATTATTCTTTTCTCAAAACCATCCAAATTAAAAAATTTATCAGATGCAGAGGAGTAATTCTATAAAAACGTACGAAATATGTTGTTATGTGAAATATTGTTGAAAATTGCACTTCATGTTTGAATCCAGGAATAGAAAAATAAAAAATCAAATAAAATCAATAACTTTTCTAACCTATTTTTATAAGGCATTTATTTGTTCTTATAATAAATAGTGAAATGATGTTTTATTTAGTAAATAAAAACCCTAGATTACCTAGGGTTTTGTGTGGGTTATTAGTATAACTATTTAGTTATTTGTTTTTAGCTTTATACTCATCATAATATTCTTCTGCCAATTTGCGCATTGATAAACCAATTGCGGCATATTGGTACTCATTTAAATTAGCTAACGAAGCTCGAGCTGATGGATGCTGTACGGCAAAGCCTTTACCTGGTAATAATACAACCCCTGCTTCATCAGCAATTCTAAATAACATTTCAGATGGATTTTTATTTTTTAGGATCCATTTTGCAAAATTATCGTCGTATAATTCTCGACAAATATGTTCAAGATCTACTAGCGTATAGTAATCTACACTGTTTTCATCCGTTTGATGTTTAAGACCTAAATGTTGATAAAGTGATGCTGCACGGCGTCGGATTAGTGATTTTAATGCAGATTTATAACTTTGATCGCTATCCATCATTTCGCATAATGCAAATAAAACCATTTGTACTTGTTGTGGTGTTGAAAGACCGGCAGTATGATTTAATGCAACCGCACGGCTGTCAGCCACTAGTCGGTCAATAAATTTTAGGTTTTCTGGATCAGTAACAATTGAGCTATAGCGTTTATTTAAGATCTGTTTAGTTTTGTTTGGTAATGCTTTAATTGTTTTGTCGATAACATTATCGCGAGCTGTGGCAATGACACCTAAACGCCAACCAGTCGCACCAAAATATTTAGAAAATGAATAAACTAAAATGGTATTTTGTGGGCATATTGCAAATAAAGATTGAAAATCATCCGCAAATGTACCATAAACGTCATCGGTTAGAATAATCAAATCAGGGCGTTTTTTAACAATATCAGCAATAATTTTTAGACTTTTATCATCAATTTTAACTGATGGCGGGTTAGATGGATTAACAACGAAAAAGGCTTTAATTGATGGATCTTCTAATTTACGCAATTCTGACTCAGGGTACTGCCAATTTGCATTAGGATCAGAATTGATTAACACCTCAACTAGTTGATAGTCATTGAGTTCAGGAATCTCAAGATAAGGCGTAAATATTGGCGCACCAATAGCAATTTTATCGCCTTTTTGGATTAAACCGTTTTCTTTCATTGAATTAAAAATATAAGCCATGGCAGCTGTGCCACCTTCAACGGCAAATAAATCGATGTTATCACGATCCAGATATTGAGCGCCCATTTGTTGTAAAATATAGGCTTTAACCACATCTTCACTAAAATGTAGCATTCTGTCAGGTACTGGGTAATTGCATCCCAAAATACCTTCTACCATCTCTTGTAAAAAAGCATTTTCGTCCAACCCAAGTTGATCACGAATATAAGAAAAAGCTTTACCTAAAAAGGCAACCCCAGGAGTGTTATAGTTTTGACAAATAAAATGTTCAAAGCGTCCTGTTAATCCAGCTTTGATTGGCATACCACCAACGCCTTCATTTAAATATGAAAATGACATTTCAGATTCTTGAGTTGCAAACACACCTAATTGAAAAAAGGCTTGTCGAGGCCAAGTCGCAAGGAAGTTAGGATTGCCTCTTCCTGCATTTAACATTACGCGATCAGTATGACTTTGTGCCAGTTTAATTAAGTTATCTTTCAATTCAAAAGGACTTAAATTAGCATATTGGCTGTATTGTGTATTGTTTTTCATACATTTGTATCCTTAATTTGATATATCAATTAAACAAAAGCAACAACTAATGGACCTAATAAAGTTAGGAAGACATTAGCTAAAGCATAAGTAATAGCAAAAGAATTAGTTGGTGTTGAGTTGCCAGCTTTATTAAGCACTTCACCAAAAGCAGGATTAGCACTACGTGCTCCAGCTAACGCACCAGCAAATACTGCTGCATTTTTATAGCCAAGCACATATTTACCAAAATAGATGGCAAGCAGCATCGGTAATAAGGTCACAACCACACCAATTAAAAATAGGGATAAACCTTGTTCTTTAATAGTATTAATCGCTTGAAGACCTGAACTGAGACCCACAACAGCAACAAAACCTGCTAAGCCAAAGTCTTTTAAAAGTTGCACTGCACCAGTTGGAATATTACCAATAGTTTGATGAACAGAACGATACCAACCAAATAATAAACCAGATAAAAGCGCACCACCGCCTGCACCTAAAGTAATTGGAATATTGCTAACACGAATCACAACTAAGCCAATAATAAGACCAACAACAAGCCCTAACCCATGGAATATCCAGTCAGTTTTTTCGCTTTTAGTAATTGGCGCACCGATTTTATCAACCACTCGACGAAGATCACCATCAGCACCATAAATGGTAATAACATCACCTAGTTTTAAATAGATATCATTATTAAGGGGAAGAGATTGACCATCACGATGAATAGCCACAAGATAGATACCATGTTTTAATTTCATGACTTCGTCAGAAGTGAGCACTTGTGTAAGATTTTGTCCTACATATTTGTTGTTACGCATTTCAACATCTAGCTTGTTCATCACAACGTCCATACCTGATGCTGAATTAACTTCGGTACCAAGTAGATCATGCGCTTTAATCATTGCATCACGGTGACCAACAACTAGAATGATATCTTTCGACTTTAATACTGTTTCTGGTGTTGCTTCAATAATGTTATTGCCACGCTTGATACGCTCAATGCTAATACCATTAACAGTTTGCTCCACATGCGCAACGGTTTGATTGATTTTGTTTGAAATACGATATAAACGACCACTAATATCTGATAAAGCTAGATTTTGATCAGCCCCCAATAAGAGTGATCCATGAAGCTGTTCAGCTTGTGCTTTAATTGCATCATCGGCGATATCTTTCCCCATGATTTTTGGCAAAATATTAACGCACACAATAATGGCACCTAGTGAACCAAATATATAAGTTACCGCATAGCCAATGGTGACATTTGCTTGCATTTTTCTTAACTCTTCGACACTTAATCCAAGTTGACTTAAAGCATCAGAAGCCGTACCCATAATAGCAGATTGGGTTAAACCACCTGCCGCTAAACCAGCAGCAAGACCTTTATCTAAATTGAATATTTTAGCTAATACCACAACAGTTATAAAACTAGCAACTGCAATAAATAATGCTAAGAAAATTTCGCGTAATGTTTTAACGCCCAGTGAGCGGAAAAACTGAGGACCACTTTCATAACCTACTGCATAAATAAACAGTGCGAAAAGAATCGCTTTAACGCCTGCGTCAATAGTCACACCAAAAACACTTAACGCAACGGCAACAAGTAATGAACCAGCGACACCACCAAGTTGGAATTTTCCCATCCGAATGCCACCAATCAAATACCCTAAACTTAACGATAAAAATAATAAAATTTCAGGGGAGTGTTTAAGTCCATCTAAAATCCAGTTTGAAAGCCATTGAAACATAATAATTGTCCTCAAGCATAATGATTTATGAATCATAAAAAAGATATGTAATAGAATGGAACCATATTCATCAATTTGTATGAATATGGTTTTATATTAAATCGCAATTAGATTAATAGATATTCATTTTTAACAATTAATCTCATCGTTAATAAAGTGATTAATTGATGACTTTAGATACTTTATATTCAAAATATATTTGGAGTAAGACTGTTTGGAATAGGGAGTAATAAGCCCAATAATAAATGGAGCTTATTACTCATATTTCGATTTAAATAACACTAAGTAAAACTAAATATAGCGGAGCTTATTATTTTGCTTTAAAAATATTTTCCCTAATTTTAGCGTCTAGATTATTTACCCAACGATTATAGTTACGATGAACATTGCCACGGCTATCTTTTAAATTATCGCTAACCGATACATATTTAATTGAATACCCTTTTGCTGAATAAGGAATGTCGACCACAACTTCAAATTTTCGATTATATAAAGAACCACGAATAGTGTTGCTATTAATTGATTGAAGCTTCCAAGAACCAAATGCTGCATGCCCTTTTGTTGCTGAATCTAAAATTGCTCTTTTTACTTGTTCCTTAGTTAGACCTTGTACTGGTGTGTTAAAGGTTTGTGGTTGTTGATACTTACCAGAACAACCAAATAAAAGTGAAACGAAAACAGCAGCTATGATAAATTTTAAAAACTTCATTGTTTACTCCTTGAATATTATTGATTAATTTTAATTAACGTTTTTTACATATTAACAAAGTATGACCATAACCTAGACCATCAATGTCTTTTTCAACGTAAAAACCTGCGCTGCTTAAACATTGATAAAACACTTTAGAATGGTAAAAACGGCTATTGCCATTTGCTAAACAAGTAAAATATAAAGAAGATGCATTGACACTTAATGCACCGCCTTCAAAGCTCTGTCTATCTCCAAAAAGATCCATAATACATAGGGTTGCATCATCTTTCATACTATGATGAATGAGTGTTAATATATGAGTAATTTGTTGGACACTAAAACAATCCAAAAATTGACTCATCCACCAAATATCAGCTTTATTTGGCAAGGCCTCAGCAGTTAATAAATCAACAGCAATCCCATCGATACGATCTTCAAAACCAGCTTGTTTAATATTTTGTTCCGCAACAGCGATTTGTTGAGGTAAATCCAATAACGTTACTTTTATATCCGAACAATGTTTTGCACAATACATCGCCCATTTACCCGTATTGCCACCCACATCATAAATATGTTTGGGATTTAATTGGCTTATATGCGAAAAAGCAGCCGGAAAGGAGTGATCAGAATAAAAATGGTCAAATTCAAACCAACTTTTTTTAGCTTGTTCTGGTAAAGATTGCAACGCTGGATAAATAGTTGGCCAATCCCCAAAAACTTTTAATCCAGCAGGAGTACCGGTTTCTAACGCTTCTTGCAGATAAAACATGCTTTGATAACAAATGTCTTGAGTAAAGTTAATATTGACTGTTGTCATTTTATCATGCAATAAATAGTGACCTATTTTACCCAGAAAATAACGTGTCTCTTTTTGATAAATAACACGCATGTTCAATCCAACATCCAATAAAATTTCAATAGCATAATCAGATAAAGAAACCTCTCTGACAATTTGATCAAAATCAGCACCATTTTTACCAGCACGATCCAGACAAGCCAATAGACCTTTGTTTCTCATACAAAGAACAGCTTGAAAAAAAATAGGTGAAAATGCGATTTTTTGAGCTTCCGTAATAGCATCTAACGCAGTGTAAATATCTTCATGATATCCATATTGAGTATTTTTTTGTCCCGTCAAACTATTGCCTTTCTGTATTGTTTTAATGTATTGTAATAAGTAAATTTTGTCACTTTTTAGAAAAATCGTTGTAAATAATAATGCAAAATATCGTTAAGTAAAGAATTAATTAAATAATATATTATCAAAATGAACTTTTCTTTTTCCATTGAAAATTGGTTTGCTTTATCTCCTGGATTATCTAATAAAGTTGAGTGGGAATTCTGGGCAACACATTTTAATCATGATTGGTGTTTACCATTACCCAAGTCAACCAAAATACCAATGATACAAGCTCGAAGAATGAGCGCTCCGTCTCGTTTGGCTGTTGAAGTTGGACTTGAATTATTGCGGAATAATCAAGTCGACTTTGCGATTTTTGTTAGCCGACATGGTGAATTAGAAAGAACGTATAAAATTTTATCTACACTGAATCAAGATAATGATATCTCACCAACAGATTTTGCCTTATCCGTACATAATACGGCTTCTGGATTATTGACAATTATTGCTAACCAAGCAATACCTATTACGTCTCTTTCAGCACATATTGATGGTTTTCATCAAGGTTTGATTGAAGCATTACCCATGCTGCAATTTGACAATAAAAAGGGGTTATTGGTTGATTTTGATGGTATTATTCCTGACATTTACCAAACTAAAATTAAGCAATTGGTCCCTGTCTATGCGGTTGGTTATATATTAACTCAAGGTAATCAAATTCATTGCCAAAGCGTAGAAAAGTCAGCAACCATTTATCAAGAAGACTATCCTCAATCTCTTGCGTTTTTACATGCATATTTAAATCAACAAAAACAATTTACCTTACAAGGAAAGGTACAAGATTGGCAATGGACATTAAATCTGTAACAAAAAAAAATAGTTATACTTTTAATCAATGGTGGCGCTTATTTGTTACAGCATTCGGATTTGTGTTGTTTGGTATTTACGGATTAGTTATTTTATCTATTCTATGGTTTAGTCTATTAAGATTACTAGTTTGGAATAAAAATAAAAGAAATATTATTGCCCAAAAAAGTATTAGCCTTAGTTTTAAATTATTTTTACGGATAATAAAATTTTTGGGAGTTATTGATTATCAGTTTAACGGACTTGAAAAACTAAAACAGGATAAAAGTTGCCTGATTGTTGCCAATCACCCTTCTTTGTTAGATGTTGTGTTATTAGCATCTGTCATGCCCCGTTGTGATTGTTTAGTCAAAGGGGCATTACTCAAAAATATTTTTATTAGCCGCATAATTAAAACAGCAGGCTATATTTTAAACGGAGAATCAAGCCAAATTTTGCCACAATGTCAGCAAATATTGGACAACCAAGGACGGATATTGATATTTCCAGAAGGGACAAGAAGTGTTCCCAATCAACCAATGATATTACAACGTGGCGCAGCAAATATCGCCTTACGTTGTCATGCCAATATTCGAATTGTTCATATTGAGTGTAAGCCTACTTGGCTAATTAAAAAACAAAAATGGTATGATATCCCTGTTAAAAAAGCATTTTTTAATATTACCATTGGAGAAAAAATCAAAATTAGTGATTTTTCAGACCAAAACGCTACAATTGCAGCAAGAAAATTAACAAAGCATCTTACTTCGGTATTAGAAAAAACAAACGAGAATAAGTAGAAAGGAAACTCAATGCAAAAGCTACATAATGAAATTAAAACCATTATTATTAATACGTTAAATTTAGAGGACATCACACCAGATGATATTGAAACCCAAGCCCCTCTTTTTGGTGATGGCTTAGGTCTTGATTCTATTGATGCGTTAGAGCTTGGTCTAGCTATCAAAAATCAATATGGTATCGTTTTATCGTCTGAAAGTGACGAAACCAAAAAAGCGTTTTATTCAGTCGAAGCATTAGCGAATTTTATTTCATCACAACAACAAGGAGCAAAACAAAATGGATAAGAAACAGGTTTTTGAACAAGTTCAATCAGCATTAGTTCAACTATTTGAATTACCTGCAGAAAGCATTAAACCGGAATCAAAACTTTTTGAAGAATTAGATCTTGATAGTATTGATGCAGTTGATTTAGTTGTACACCTACAAAAAAAGATTGGTAAAAAAGTTGATCCCGAAACTTTTAAATCAGTTAGAACAGTGCAAGATGTTGTTGAAGCCGTTTATAACCTCATAAATGATAATTAATATGAGGAAAGCTAAGTTAATAATAAAAATTATAACTAACCTATTATTGGTTTGTTATCCTTTTATTATCTACTTATCATTTAAATATCAATACATTAACCTAGCTATTTTGATTTTAATGATGTTTTTCGTTTTACGATTCGTTTCATTGCCTAATCTATTTTCATCTATGTATTGGTTAGCTAAAATTCTTGCCATTATAGGTATATTATTAGCAGTAAGCAGTTGGCTATTTGCCAAATATCAACTACTTCTTTATTATCCTGTAATGGTTAATATAATATTCTTGTTGTTGTTTAGCTATTCATTATCACAACCTCAAACAATCATCGAAAAATTTGCTAGAATGCAACACGCAGACTTACCAATTGAAGCTGTCCAATATACACGCAAAGTTACCTTATGCTGGTGTCTATTTTTTGTTGTAAATGGTGCTATTGCTTTAATAACCTGTCTAATTGGTGATATGTATTGGTGGACAATTTATAATGGTTTAATTAGTTATTTATTAATGGCCATATTAATGGGGGGAGAATGGCTCATTCGTCAAAAACTACAACATTAGTGCCATTGTCACAGCAGCTATCTCGATCAGAAAATGATATAATTGCATTTAGAAAACATCAGCCTTTGACGGTTAACGATCTAAAAAAACAGGTTTGGCGTATCTATAGCGCATTGAATCATTATTCTAATCAATATTGGGCATTATCAATGCAAGACAGCTTCAATTTTGTGGCTGGATTACTTGCGCTGCTTTATGCAGGCAAAATGCCTAAGTTGCTTAACCCCTATCATCAAGAGATACAGCATTACTATAATGGGTTATTAACTGATAATATCAATAGCGATGAAAAATTTTTAACAGATAAAATAATCATTCAGATTAATCAGTTAGATGATACAACGCTAGTTGACGATTATCAGTGTTTAAATACTGAATTTAAACAACAGATTTTAACGTTGTTTACATCGGGATCAACAGGATTACCTAAGCCAATCGATAAATCAGTGTCACAGCTTGAAAAAGAAATTCAGATCCTAATTGATAATTGGGGATCATTTTCTAATGATCTGTTTGTAGCATCGGTTTCACATGAGCATATGTATGGTTTAACATTTAAAATTATGTTATCCCTAAGTAGTAAAATCCCCTTTCTTTGTGAACCAGTAGTCTATCAAGAACAGTTAGCAAAATATCAACAAAAACAGATTATCTATATTACTACACCTTCAATTATTAAAAATTTAGATAACAATTTACCACCAATCAAATGTGATAAAGTCATTTCTTCAGGTGGTAAATTAAGTTATAAAGAAGCACTATATTGCCAACAAAATTTCAATGTATTACCGAATGAAATATATGGATCGAGTGAAACAGGTATCATTGCCACTCGCCAACAACATACCACAACTACCCCTTGGCAATTATTTTCATCAATTCATATTGAACAAGCTCAAACTCAGCAACCTTTACTAATATCACCTTTATTAGCAAAACCAGAACCATTGAACGATAAAATAAAAAAAGTAGATGACAGACATTTTCATCTGTATGGACGACAAGATAAAATTGTAAAAATTTCAGAAAATCGAGTGTCGCTTACTTATATTGAAAGAAAAATTCAGCAACTGAAACAAGTTAATGAAGTCATTATTATTCCTTTAGAACAAAATAACAGAACCATACTCGGGGCAGTTATTACCCTTTCACCCACTTATAAATCACTTTTAAAGCAGTATAATCACTTAAAATTAACACAATATTTTCGACTTTTACTAAAAGATATTTTATCATTAAATGAAATACCAAAAAAATGGCGTTTTGTTGAGCTTATTCCAAAAAATTCACAAGAAAAATGTACTTACATAGAGCTAAAAGCTCTATTTGATGCAACAAAGAAAAATAATGAATAAAAAATATGTAAATGACATAACAATTAATGTTAACGAAACAGAAGCTGATATTGAGTTTACTGTCCCTTCTGATTTATTTTGGTTTAAAGGGCATTTTCCATTTCAGCCTTTATTGCCTGGCGTAGCTCAACTTAATTGGGTCATTTATTATACTCAAAAATGCTTTGGAGAGCAGTTGACTTTATCATCGATGGACTTAGTAAAATTTCAATGTCCTGTGCTACCAAAAGATCACCTCATCTTACACCTAGTATGGTATAAAGAAAAAAATAAACTAGAATTTAAGTACACTATTGTCTCAACAGATAATAGAAAAAAAGTTGCTAGTTCAGGAAGGCTTACACTATGTCCGTAATACCATTTCCTACACCTAAACATTACTGTTTTGTTATTCCTTGTTATAACCATAGCAAAACTTTATCTTGTGTACTAAAAAATATTGAATCGCATCAACTTGAATGTATTTTAGTGGATGATGGCAGTGCAACACATGCAGCCCTAGAACTTGAACAGATTGCAGCCCAATTTCATTGGGTAACCCTAATTCGTTTAGCAACTAACCAAGGTAAAGGCGAAGCAGTCATGACGGGGCTTAAACACGCATTAAGCCTTGGCTATAAATATGCTATACAAATTGATGCAGATGGACAGCATGACACGAAAACCATTTCACAATTAATTACTCAATCAGAACTCCATCCCAATGCATTAATATCGGGTTGCCCTGTATATGATAAATCAGTTCCTAAACATCGTTTAATTGCTAGATATATCACTCATTTTTGGGTATGGGTTGAAACATTATCTTTTTCTCTTAAAGATAGCATGTGTGGATTTCGTATCTATCCTTTACAACAATCATGTCATTTAATAGAACAGAGCCAAATTGGCAAAAGAATGGATTTTGATACAGACATTATGGTGCGGCTATACTGGCAAGGTATACCGTCAATTTTTGTTCCGACCCATGTTACTTATCCTAAAGGTGGTATTTCACATTTTAGAACGCTAAAAGATAATCTGTTAATTACGCGAATGCATACTAGATTATTTTTTGGAATGTTACCTCGTATACCTTCATTAATAAAAAGAAACATATCAGAAGAGAATCAACAGTTGCATTGGTCACAAGCAGAAGAAAGAAAAGGCTTATTTGGAATAAGATTAATCCTTAAACTTTATCAGTTTTTTGGTAGGAACGTAGCGCAATATATTATGTTCCCTGTCATAGCTTATTTCTGGCTAACAGGTAAAAAACAACGCCAAGCCTCAAAACTATATTTGCAAACAGTGAAATCTTACTATGAAAAGATGCCTTTAGTAGATAAAAAACAATTAACAACTTTTCGTCATTTTCAACGTTTTGGCGATTCATTATTGGATAAATTAGCTAGTTGGCAAGGTGATATAAAACTTGATGACATTTATTCTACTAGCAAACAAGAATTTCTAGATATTATCAATAAAAAACAAGGAATTATTTTACTTTGCTCGCATCTCGGTGATATGGAAATGTGCAGAGCAATAGCTGAACTTTCCCATAATATAAAAATTAATGCGCTTGTATTTAAAAAAAATGCAGTTCGTTTTAACCAAATTCTACAAGAAGCTAATCAAGCTTCAGTAATTAATTTAATCGAAGTCGATACCTTAGGCCCTGACACCGCAATTTTACTAAAACAAAAATTAGAATTAGGAGAATGGGTAGCAATTGTAGGCGATAGAACTTCAAATAATCCTTACCATAGATCACAAGACAACTCGATTATCTGGGCAGATTTTTTAGGCAAACCAGCGCCATTCCCCAAAGGGCCGTTTATTCTGTCTTCGGCTCTAGGCTTTCCTGTTTATTTAGTTTGGGGGTTAAAACCCAATGGTCGTTTTCAGATCTATTTAGAACCTTTCGCAGATAAACTGGTATTGCCAAGAAAGAATCGTTACTCTGAACTTGAATTAATCGTACAAAAATATGCAAATAGATTAGAGCATTACTGTCTAATATCCCCCCTAGATTGGTTTAATTTTTATGATTTTTGGCAATTTAATCAACCTAAACAAATTAATTTAATGATCAATAGTGAAAAACATGAAAAGTGAATCAAAATACAGTGCAACCATTGAATATACTACCTCCTTTCATGATACCGATGCTATGGGGGTGGTTTGGCACGGTAATTATTTGAAATTTTTTGAAAAAGCCAGAGAAGCTTTATTTCAGAAATTTAATTATGGATATAAAGAGATGATCGAATCGGGTTACCTCTGGCCTATTGTTGACACACGTGTTAAATATAGTGCCTCCACTATCGCAGAACAAACTCTACATATTACAGCCAAATTAGAAGAGTATGAAAATCGTATTAAAATTAGTTATATAATAATCGATAACAAAACAGGGCAAAAAACTACTTCTGGCTATACCATTCAAGTGGCAGTATCAGTCGCCACTAAAAAAATGAACTTTGTCACACCATCAGTTTTCTTAGAATACTTTGGACTCAAAAAATGAAAAAATATTTATGCTATCTCGTTACACTTTTTGTTATCTGTTTTTCAACATGCAGTCAAGCTATCACGCTTGAAGATCTGCAAAAGCAGTTTAGTCAACAAGCAACTGTTCGTGCTGATTTTGTGCAAGATCGATATATTAATGGCTTACCAAATCCACTTCACTCAACAGGAAAAATGATTATTTCGCAACAATTTGGACTATGGTGGCAACAACAAACGCCTTTTATCATGACATTAAAAATGAATGAACAAAGAATGGAACAGCGTATTGAAGATCAAAAACCACAAATCATCACAGCTGAAAATCAACCACAACTATTTCAATTTAATCATTTACTCACAGCCATCTTTACTGCTGATAAAGAGATGTTAACCAACAATTTTGATTTAACATTATCAGAACACAATAAACAATGGACATTGATCCTTACACCAAAATTAGCACCATTAAATAAGATTTTTAAGCAAATTATTTTAGATGGTCAACAATACCTACAAACAGTTACCATTAACGATATGCAAAATGATAAAACCGTGATTGCATTCACACACCATCAAACAGTAAAACTAACTAAAAATGAACAAGTGTTATTCAACTAATCATCCAATACTAAAAAACTGTGCAATCATATGGCTTATTACTGTAATTGGCCTGATTATTGGCGCTTGTTATCTTATAACACATAGCAAACTAAATAGCAGTGTTTTGTCTTTGCTTCCAAAAGATCAAATTAATAATGTTCCAACAGAAATAATCGATGGTTTTCAAAATAGATTAGATAAACAACTAATTTTTTTAATTAAACCAGCAAAACCTGATGAAATGGCACCTGTTAATTGGTGGTATAAACAACTAAAAAAGCAGCCATTTATGCACCAAGTAAATGGCCTTCTTGATGAGTCCTTTCAGCAACAGTGGGGGCAATTTGCTTATCAATATCGTTACCAATTAATGGATAAAAAAACAGCAGAAAAAATACAATCTCATCAACAATTAACCTGGATACAAAGCCAACTATATTCGCCATTTAGTGGCATAAGCAGTAAAGAGTTAGAAAATGACCCATTATTATTAACCCGTTCATCACAGATCAATCAATTGAACAACGCAGGGAATTTAACCATTAAAAATAATTGGTTATCTGGACAAGATGAACAAGGCCAGACATGGTATATGATTTATGCTGAGCTTAATGGTTCATCTTTCAATATGAGTCAATCTCATAAAATTGTAAAACAAATCAAACAACTAACAGATGAACTTCAAACTATATGGCCAGGTGCCGAAGTTTTAAAAAGAGGCGTACTATTTTATAGCGATAATGCTAGTGTTGAAGCCCAAAATGATATTACTACCATTGGTAGTTTATCGGTTATTGGTATTATTATTTTATTGATAACCATATTTCGTTCTGTCACACCAATTATCCTTTCTCTATTATCGATTTTTATTGGTATTGTTACCGGATTAGTTGCAGTATTAACGATATTTGGTGAAATACATATTATAACCTTAGTAATGAGCACTAGCATTATTGGTATCGCCATTGATTACTCCCTTCACTATCTAACTGAACGGTTACTACATGGCAATCAAGAATCCCCTTATACTAGCTTAAAAAAATTGATATCAACGTTAGCTATTGCTTTGTGCACTAGCTTTATTGCCTATTTAATGTTATTGATCGCACCATTTCCCGGATTAAAACAACTATCCATTTTTGCTGTATTCGGCTTAGTTGGAGCATTTTTAACCGTGATATGTTGGTATCCACTGTTAGTCAAAAAATTACCAGTCCGCGAAAAGGTAGGGATGCGTTTTTTAACTTTTTGGCTTAACCTATGGGAAAATAAAAAAATCCAATGGATAATGATATCATTCGCCTTTTTATTTATTGGCTGTGGGATGATCAATTTAAAAGTCGATGATGATATCAGTAAATTGCAAACACTACCTGCTCAGCTCCAGGCCGATGAACAAAAAATTATTAGCATTACACATCAATCAACCGATCAAAAATGGTTTATTGTATTTGGCCGTACGCCTGAACAAACGTTACAACGCTTAGAAACATTCTTACCTAAATTAGAACAAGCTAAACAAAATGGCATAATTAACCAATATCAAACGATCAATATTCCTTCAATACAACGACAACAACAAAATATTGCCTTAATAAAACAATATGCACCGGATATTATTGTCGCACTCAACCAAATGAATATTCATACAAAATTAGATAACATTAATGAAATAAACGAATTTATAACGCCAGAATTATGGCAACAAAGCTCAATTAGCCAAGGTAGAAAGCTACTTTGGTTATCATTAAAAGGGGGGCAAAGTGCTACCCTGATTCCTGTTAGTGGGGTCAACCAGTTAGATAAAATGCCATCATTATCTGACCTTAAACAAGGTGTTTATTGGCTTGATCGTCACACCGAATTTAATACCATGTTCTCGACCTATCGAATTCACTTATCACAATTAATTGCCTTGGCGGTCGTTATTATTTGCTTAAGCTTTATTAGTTTTAACTGGAAGTATGGTTTAAAAACCGCTTTTAAAAGCACATTACCGACACTGCTATCAATAGGTATTGCATTGTCGGTACATGGCATTATAAACCAAACACTCAATTTATTTTCTATGTTAGCGTTAATTTTGGTGATTGGTATTGGCATCGACTATAGCCTTTTTTTGGGTAACCCTAAAAGCCAAACGCAAAGTGCATTATTAGCAGTAACTATGGCTGCACTAACAACATTATTGTCCTTTGGTCTACTGATTTTTAGTCATACCAGTGCCATTATGGGCTTTGGGCTTGTGTTAACCAGTGGAATTTTTGCTGCTTTTTTATTTGCGCCATTAGCGGTCAAGACTAACCAAAGTTCAAAATACAAAAATAATTAAAAAATCAAGGAATAATTAATGAGAAGATATTTAATGATAATAACTGTACTACTTGCCATGTTGATTTCGGCTTGTAGTAGCCAATCACAAACAAAAGCATGGCTAACCAAAGGGACTCGAATCAATCTCCCTCAACCTAATATTCAACAGTCTTATCACGATCAACAACTATTAAAATTCAATTACAATGGACAAGAAAATTCCTTGATTACCTTAATTGATGTAGATCAGAATCAACTAAAAGTCATTGGTCTTTCAGCACTTGGTATTCGCTTATTTGAAATAAACTACAATGGCAAAACCATTAATACTAAACATAATATCTTTGTAAAAGAACTACCTGCACCAGAGCAAGTTCTGTCTGATATTATGTTAAGCATTTTACCGATTAAAAATTGGCAAGCAGTGTTACCTACTGGATGGCAACTCATTGATAGTGAACAAAAGCGAACTTTATTGAATGACAAACAAGAAACGATTGTTGAGATAACCTATACAGAAAAACAATCTCAACAAATTAGAAAACCAAACCGAATAAAACACAATATCTTCGGTTATGAAATCACAATACAAAGAATGGATACAAAATAAATGATTTATGTTGCTGCACTTGGCGCTATCAATACCCTAGGTAGCACACAAGCTGAAATTAAGCACGCATTAACCCAACATTATCGTGCAAAACATAATTTAATTGAGTGCGATGGTTGGTTGTTACACGGTAAAAAAGCATGGTTAGGAAAGGTCGATGATAATCTACCTAAGATCCCAGCACATTTATCACAATATGCAACACGAAATAATCAGTTATTATATGCAGCTTATTTACAAATTCATACTGAAATAGAGCAAGCTATTAGGCAATATGGGCATAAACGTATTGCTATTATTATGGGAACAAGCACTTCAGGAATTCATGAAGGTGATCTAAATATAAAACATTATTTTCGCACACAGAATCAATCACACACGTTTACCTACAATCAACAAGAATTAGGTGATCCATCATGCTTTTTAACAGCACTATTGGGATTAAAGGGGCCTAGTTATACCATATCAACAGCATGCACTTCGAGTGCAAAAGCTGTTATCAGTGGTAAACGGTTAATTGAAGCAGGCTTAGTTGATGCAGCTATTGTCGGTGGAGCCGATAGTTTAAGTAGAATGCCAATAAATGGTTTTAACGCGTTAGAATCACTTTCTGAAACCCCCTGCATGCCTTTTGCACAGGGGCGTAATGGTATAAATATTGGTGAAGCCAGTGCATTATTACTGCTTACTAGAACTGAAACCAGCAACTTTGCTATTTTAGGAACTGGAGAGTCTTCTGATGCTTATCATATTTCATCACCACATCCTGAGGGCGTTGGGGCTCAAAAAGCCATGCAAATGGCACTTGATAACGCAAAATTAACCCCCAATGATATTGGCTACATTAACTTACATGGCACAGCAACCACATTAAATGATATTGCTGAAAGTAAAGCTGTTCATCGGCTATTTAAGCAAAATTGTCCTCCTTGTAGTTCAACCAAACACTTAACAGGGCATACTTTAGGCAGTGCTGCCATAACTGAATTAGCAATAAGCTATTTATTACTAAACCAAGATATTTATTTACCCCAACAAGATTTTTCAATATCACCATATGATAAAAGTCTTGATCCAATAAATATAGTGACACAAGACATGATGTTAAAAACCCCAACTATCATGTCAAACTCTTTTGCATTTGGTGGAAGCAATGCTTCACTTATTATCGGAAAAATATAATGCAATATTATTTAGCTGAAAATTATTTACCCCATGAAAAACCAATGGTTATGGTAGAACATGTTCATCAAATCGATGAAAACTGTTGTATCTGTAGTGTTGATGTCAATCAACATAGTATTTTAGCGCCTTTCTTAAATGAAGATAATTCATTATCCAATTTTTATGCCATTGAACTCATGGCGCAAACCATTGGCGTTTGGAATGGTTATCATGGCATGAAAAACAATCAACCACCACGACTAGGTATGCTATTAGGGGGAAGGTCAATAAAAACTACATTACCCACATTCCCTCATCATAGCCATTTAATGATTCATGCAAATTTAGTCCTTGCTGATGCTAGATTAGCTAATTTTGACTGCCAAATAATGATTGAAGAACAATGTGTTGTTTCAGGTAAACTTAATGTTTATGAACCTGATAATACCGAATTAGACTATCTGTTTGGCAAAAAACGATTAGGAGAATAAAAAAAACAATGAAACGGACAGTTCTAGTCACCGGAGCAAGTAAAGGTATCGGTAAAGCAATCGCTTACCAACTTGCACAAGATGGTTTTACTATCGTAGTTCACTACCATAATGATAAACAAGGAGCAGCTGATACCCAAGCTAGAATAGAACAATTAGGTGGTAGCGCTAGATTGATTCAATTTGATGTAAGTGATCGTTTGCAATGCCAACAAGCTATAGAAACTGATATCGAGCAACATGGTGCTTATTATGGCGTTGTAAATAATGCTGGTATCATTCGTGATGGAGCATTTCCTGCTTTAACTGAACATGATTGGAATAAAGTTATTCATACCGACCTCGACAGTTTTTATAATGTACTTCATCCATGTGTGATGCCAATGATAGGATTACGTGATGGAGGTAGAATTATTATTATCTCATCGGTTTCAGGTATTGCAGGTAATCGAGGACAAGTCAATTATAGCGCAGCAAAAGCTGGCGTTATTGGCGCAAGTAAAGCGTTAGCGCTAGAATTAGCCAAACGAAAAATTACTGTCAATTGTATTGCACCGGGATTAATTGATACTGGTATTTTAGATATGGAACCGATTGCATTACAAGAAGCAATGAGAATGATCCCTTTAAAACGAATGGGACAAGTAAATGAAGTTGCAGGACTTGCGAGTTATTTAATGTCTGATATTGCTGGATACGTAACTCGTCAAGTTATTTCAATCAATGGAGGTATGATATGACGAAAAGAGTAGTCATAACAGGCATGGGTGGTATCACCGCATTTGGGAGTGATTGGATTAGCATTCAATCTAAATTAAAAAACTTAGAAAATGCGGTTAGATATATGCCTGAATGGGAAGTTTATGATGGATTACATACCAAATTAGGTGCACCAATTGATCAATTTGAGTTACCTGAGCATTACACTAGAAAAAAAACACGCTCAATGGGAAGAGTCTCGTTATTATCGACAAAAGCTACCGAAATTGCTTTAGAAAAATCGGGATTACTAGGTGATCCAATACTGACTAATGGCGAAACAGGGATCGCATTTGGTTCATCAACAGGTAGCACACAGCCTGTTGCATCTTTTGCTACCATGCTGAATGAAAAACACACAAATAATATTACGGCAACAACCTATATCCAAATGATGCCACATACCACAGCTGTTAATACAGGGTTATTTTTTGGTCTAAAAGGTCGTTTAATCACTACCTCTAGCGCTTGTACATCGGGTAGTCAAGCAATTGGTTATGCTTATGAAGCAATAAAATATGGTATGCAAACCGTCATGGTTGCGGGTGGCGCAGAAGAATTATGCCCTTCTGAAGCAGCCGTTTTTGACACTCTTTTTGCCACTAGTCAAAAAAATGACATGCCGAAAACATCTCCAAAACCGTTTGATCGAGATCGTGACGGTCTTGTTATCGGGGAAGGAGCCGGAGCCTTAATACTAGAAGAATATGAACACGCTAAAGCGCGAGGCGCAACAATCTATGGAGAAATAATTGCATTCAAAACCAATTGTGATGCCAGCCACATAACTCAGCCACGGCAAGAAACAATTCAATACTGTATTGAACAGTCATTGAAACAAGCAGGTTTAACAGCAAGTAACATTGGTTATATCAGTGCACATGGCACTGCAACTGCACGTGGCGATATTGCAGAAAGTAATGCTGTTGCCAACATATACGGCAATAAAACGCCAATCTCATCATTAAAAAGTTATTTTGGGCACACATTAGGTGCTTGCGGAGCATTAGAGGCTTGGCTATCAGTAGAAATGATGCTTTCAGGCTGGTTTAACCCAACAATTAATCTTAATAATGTCGATCCTGAATGTGGTGATCTAGACTATATTGTTGGTACAGGTCGAAATTTAGATATTGAATATATGCAAACCAACAATTTTGCCTTCGGCGGTATTAATACTTCAATTATTATTAAACGTATATAATAACTATAATCATTAATAACACTACTTTTGTTCTGTTATTAATGGTTTACCTCACAACAAAAAGGGCTATTACAGCCCATTTCCTTGTCTGAAAAATAATTTTTCGACACTCTTTACGACATTTTTTGAAATTTTTTCTGATAATTTTTGTCTACGTTGATAACTAACAGCGATAATTTTATGTGATTCTAAGTGAGATAAAATAAAATCATCACTAGTACTAATTTCGTCAACTAAGCCTTTATCTTTAGCTTGCGTTGCAAACCAGTGTTCACCAGTAGCAACTTGTTCGATATCGATATTTGGTCGATATTCTTTAACAAAATCTTTAAATAATAGATGTGTTTCCTCAAGTTCTTGTTTGAATTTTTCACGACCTTCATCTGTGTTTTCTCCAAACATTGTCAAAGTGCGTTTATACTCACCTGCTGTTTGTAACTCAATATCCACATCATGTTTTTTAAGTAAGCGGTTAAAGTTAGGAATTTGTGCAACCACACCAATTGAACCCACAATGGCAAATGGCGCAGCGACAATTTTTGAAGCTGTACATGCCATCATATAACCACCACTGGCAGCAACTTTATCAACCACAGCGGTAAAAGGAATATCACGCTGTCTAAACCGTAATAGTTGCGATGCTGCAAGTCCATAACCGTGGACGACACCACCTGGGCTTTCAAGTTTAACGACAACTTTATCTTCTGGTTTAATAACAGCCAATACTGCTGTAATTTCTTGACGTAACTCTTCAACCTCATGCGCATCCATACTGCCGTTAAAAGACAATACAAACAATTTTGGTTTTACTTGCTGGTCTGTATGACTCTCTGCTGGCTTGGTTGTATTATCTAGCGTTGACTGTTCGTCAGATTTTTCTTGCTTTTTAACTTGTTTCTTTTTTTGTTTAGCCGCTAATTTTGCCTGTTTCTTTTCAAGTTTTTTCTGTTTTTTAAGATCTTTCATAAACAGCTTAGCTTCTAGTTCGTCCATACTTGACATTAACATATCATCTTTAACTTGCTCATATTCTTGACTAATGTCTTTGACTGACAAACGCCCTGCCACCGTTGCTGACTTACGGCGTTGGCTTAATATAAAAATAAGTATCGCTAAAATTGCAATAACAACTGTTGCTGTTTCAGCTAAAAAAAGTGAATACTCAGAAAACCAATTCATTTAACTATTTTCCTTTTATTGAATGTATTGAGTTATTATAACAAGATAATTGTGACTTGTGCCGAAAATCAATAAAGATAAAATTGTCGCTTTATTCGGCTATTTAAATTATTTATACTGATAGTCCAATTTATTGTTAGATGAGAACTAATATGCCTTTACGCCCAATTACTGAAATCGCTAAACAATGCAACATTCCAGAAGAATTTGTCCTGCCTTATGGCAAACATGTGGCAAAAATCGATCTATCGATTCTTAAAGCCAACCAAAAAAAACCTAACGGCAAATTAGTGTTAGTTACCGCTATTACGCCAACCCCACTTGGTGAGGGTAAAACGGTGAATACTATCGGACTAAGTGAAGGCTTAAATTATATTGGGAAAAAAGCCATTGCTTGTATCCGTCAGCCAAGTTTAGGTCCTGTATTTGGTGTAAAAGGTGGTGCTGCTGGCGGTGGTCAGGCTGAAGTATTACCTATGGAAACCTTAAATCTGCATTTAACTGGTGATATTCATGCTATTACTGCCGCCCATGATTTGGCATCAGCCGCATTAGATTCACGGCTTTATCATGAAGAACGCTTGGGCGATGAATTTACCGCACAAACGGGCTTGCCTCGTCTCAATATCGATGTAAATCGCATTGTGTGGAAACGCGTGATAGATCATAACGATCGTGCGCTTCGCAAAATTACTGTTGGTGTCGGTGGTGGCGTTAATGGCATTACACGCCAAGATGGATTTGAAATTACCGCAGCGTCAGAACTTATGGCAATTTTAGCATTAGCCTCAGATTTACACGATATGCGTGCACGCATTGGGCGTATTATTCTTGCTTATAATACTCAAGGTGAAGCGATTACCGCAGAACAACTTGAAGTTGCGGGCGCTATGACAGTGTTACTAAAAAATGCAATTAATCCAAACCTGATGCAAACAGTTGAAAATACGCCGGTACTTATTCATGCGGGACCTTTTGCTAATATTGCCCATGGCAACTCCTCTGTCATTGCAGATCGCATTGCTTTACAACTTGCCGATTATGTCGTAACCGAAGCTGGTTTTGGCTCAGATATGGGCATGGAAAAATTCTTTAATATTAAATATCGCCAAGCAGGAATAAAAGCCTCATGTGTAGTGCTGGTTGCAACGGTTCGTAGCTTAAAATCTAACAGCGGTAAATATAATATCAAACCAGGACAAGCGATTCCAAAAGAAATCTCAGAATCTAATGTGGAGCTGCTTGAAATTGGTGCGGCTAATTTAGCGTGGCATATCAACAATGCTAAAAGTTATGGGCTACAAGTAATTGTTGCCATTAATCGCTTTCCACACGATAGTGAAGAAGAACTCGCATTTTTACAAAAATATGCAGTTGAACATGGGGCATTTGCTTGCGAAGTGAGTGAAGTTTTCACTCAAGGCGGTAAAGGCGCTGAAAAACTGGCAGAGCATGTTATCAAAGCGTGTGATATGCCAAGTGAGATCAAATTACCTTACCCTGACAACATGTCACTTGCTGATAAAATTCAAACTATGGTAAAAAAATACGGCGCCAACAAAGCTAATTTATCAGCACAAGCACTGGAAAATATCAAAGAGATAGAAGCATTAAAACTCGATCATTTGCCGCTTTGTATCGCAAAAACCCCTATGTCAATTAGCGCTGATGCCAATCTAAAAAATGTACCTACCGATTTTGATGTCGACATTAGTCACTTAGCTATATCTGCTGGTGCTGGTTTTATTCGTGTTTATGCTGGTAATGTAATGACTATGCCAGGGCTAGGCACTAATCCAGCTTATAGACAAATTGATATTGACAAAGATGGTAATATTGTAGGTTTAAGTTAATGCAAGAAGTGATTATGCAAACCCAACAACAATATAAAGCATTTATTGACGAAGAAAACTGTATTGGCTGCGGCAAGTGCATCCGTGTTTGCCCAACCGATGCCATTGTCGGTAGCAAACAAGTATTGCACACAATACTGCCACAATTATGTACCTCATGTAGTAATTGTATCAATACCTGCCCAACAGACTGTATTACATTAAGCACGTTAGGTAGCGTATTGAGCGAATCAGAAGAGTTAGTGCTAACTCAGAAAAAGCAACAGCGATTAGGCCATAATCAGTTAGTGCCACCAACGATCTTGTTTCCACGCACCATGCCGACGACAAACAAAATCAGCACTCCCACCGATCGTAAACAGTCAATAGCCGACGCCATTGCTAGAGTAAAAGCCAAAAAAAACCTCGCTAAATAGCGGGGTTCGACAATCTGAGCCAACTTTGTTGACTAGTTTCTAGTTTCAATAATGATAACGACACGATAGAATAATAATGCAATTATTTTCAATTTTATAAACTAATCTATGTTCACTATCAATCCTTCTTGACCAATAGCCAGATAAATTAAACTTTAGACTTTCGGGCTTACCTAGGCCAGAAAATGGTGTTCTGCTAATATCTTTAAGAAGTTCATTGATGCGTTTAATCATTTTTTTATCAGTTTTCTGCCAATATAGATAATCACTCCAAGACTCATCAGAAAATAATTTATTCATCGTTCAACTGATGCTCTTGCAATTTTCCACTATTAATTTGTTCTAATGAACGCAACAAATGAGCTGCATTTGCAGGCGAACGATATAAGCGTGCTGTTTCTTCTAAAGATGCATACTCTTCATATGACATTAAGACACAATTATTCCCGTTCTGACGAGTAATAATAGTTGGCATTCTGTCATTTACAACTTCATCCATTTTAGCTGATAAATTTGCTCTTGCCGCTGAATAACTAATATGCCTCATAATATTTCCTTATTGAAAACTTAATTAACCTGCTAACATTGTACAAAATACTTGTACAACATCAACTGTTATTTTTCCTTAAATTATAGAAAAATTGATAAAACTAATAAACTAGTCGCAGGGAAAAACGATAGCTTTTCGCGTTCTCATCAAGCACATTGAAAACGATATCGTTTTATTATCACAATAGACAAAAATAAACCCCGAATTGTATCGAGGTTTTCATATTACGGTAGCACTAATACTACATTAGTCTTTATTACCACTTCTAAACGCACGTTTACGATCATTTTCAGTTAAATGACGTTTACGTAAACGGATAGATAATGGTGTAACTTCCACTAATTCGTCATCGTCAATAAACTCTAATGCTTGTTCTAATGACATTTTAATTGGAGGTGAAAGTGTTGTTGCCTCGTCAGTACCTGATGCTCGCATATTTGTTAATTTTTTACCAGTTAAACAGTTAACGGTTAAGTCGTTTGAGCGAGTGTGAATACCAATGATTTGACCTTCATAAACTTCAGCACCATGACCTAGGAATAACTTACCACGGTCTTGTAAGCCATATAGCGCATAAGCCAATGCTTTACCAGTACCGTTTGAAATCATTACGCCATTATTACGTTGACCAATTTCGCCTGGGCGAACGTCATCATAATGACTAAAGGTAGAATAAAGTAAACCGGTACCTGAGGTCATGGTCATAAATTCAGTTCTAAAACCAATAAGACCACGACTTGGAATGATATAGTCTAAACGTACGCGACCTTTACCATCTGGTAGCATGTTTGTTAAGTCACCTTTACGTAAACCAAGTGCTTCCATCACTGAACCTTGATGTTGTTCTTCAATATCAAGCGTAACTTGTTCAAATGGCTCTTGTTTTTTACCGTCAATTTCTCTAAAGATAACTTTAGGACGAGAAACCCCTAACTCATAACCTTCACGGCGCATATTTTCGATGAGTACAGACAAATGCAATTCACCACGACCTGAGACTCTAAAGGCATCTGGATCGGGCGTTTCTTCGACACGAAGTGCAACATTATGGACAAGCTCTTTATTTAAACGTTCAAGAATTTGGCGAGAAGTGACATATTTACCCTCTTTACCAGCAAACGGTGAGCTATTGACATTAAAGAACATAGTTACAGTTGGTTCATCAACGGTTAACGCAGGTAATGCTTCAACGCAGCTATTATCACAAATCGTATCAGAGATGCCTAGTTCACCAAGCCCCGTTAATGCAATAATATCGCCAGCTTCAGCAACTTCAGCCTCATAGCGTTGTAGTCCTAAATGACCAAGAACTTGCCCTACTTTGCCAGTTCGTTTATTGCCTTCACTATCAACAATAGTCACTTGTTGATTTGGTTTAACGCGACCGCGTTTAATACGACCAATACCAATAACACCAACATAATTATTATAATCAAGTTGAGAAATTTGCATTTGGAATGGACCGTCTAAATCAACCTTTGGTGGTTCAACATATTTAACGATCGCTTCAAATAATGGCGTCATATCTTCAGCCATATTTTCATGATCTAAACCTGCGATCCCCATTAATGCTGAAGCATAAACGATAGGGAAATCTAACTGTTCATCAGTAGCCCCTAAATTAACAAACAGATCGAACACTTGATCAACAACCCAATCAGGACGTGCACCTGGACGATCGACTTTATTGATAACTACAATCGGTTTTAAACCATAAGCAAATGCTTTTTGCGTTACAAAACGCGTTTGTGGCATTGGTCCATCCATTGCATCAACGAGCAATAGCACAGAATCAACCATCGACATAACACGTTCAACTTCACCACCAAAATCAGCATGTCCTGGGGTGTCAACGATATTAATTCGGTAACCATTCCAATCAATAGCGGTATTTTTAGCTAAAATGGTAATACCACGTTCTTTTTCAAGCGCATTAGAGTCCATGATACGTTCGTTATCGTCACCACGTAGATTATCTAACGTACCCGACTGTTTTAATAACTTGTCAACCAAAGTCGTTTTACCATGGTCAACGTGGGCAATAATGGCAATATTTCTTAAATTTTCAATCACAATTAAAATTCCAATTAGGAGACACATTCTATAGGCGCGGTATTGTACACCTTTTTAGCCGAAATGTTGATCTATATCACAAAGTTTATTTAAAAGAACTTGAAAACTTGATAAGTTTAGAAGAATATCGATTTGTTTGTGAAAAAGTTTCAGGAAACTATGCGTTTAAGTATAAAACTGATCGGCAAACTCATCTACCTTTGTCCAATCAGTATATTCAATCATTGGTTTTGTCACATCAGTATCGCCCTTTCCTAACCACATAATCAAACGGATCATATTGCGATCAAACCAATTATATTGTGGATAATACAGCGCGCCAGCAAAAACCGCAGTAGTGGTTGGCTTCCATGCTATTTTAGCTAAGAATTTTTTGGTGTATAAATTCGTTTCTGGCGTATTTTTATTGGGTTTTCTTGCCACCAAATTTACCCCAAAAAATCCAGACTTCATCTTATTTAATTGCTGATAATGCTTATCAATAAACGCTTTCATCACTTTGCTATAAAACCCATAACGAATCGAACAACCCAATAAAGCTGCTTGGTATTGAGTTAGATCGATTTTAGTATCGGGTAGCAGTTCAATAACGTCGCACTCACATTTATCATAAAGACGCGATTTTATACGTTGCATAATCTTAAGTGTTTGTTTTTCGTGTGTGGTATAGAGTAATAAAACTTTCATCACGGAATTCATAACATGACCTCCTTTTTTTGTTAAACTCATTGGTAAATATCAACATTACTTTTTTTATGATAAAAATTAAAAGATTGGGGATGATTTCATTAAAAACTTTGATTATAGTATTAGGCTAATTTAACCAGACCGGAACTGATTATGGCAATTTCACCTCCAAAACTGAGTGCTATTATTTTGGCGGCAGGAAAAGGCACACGGATGTATTCCAACCTACCTAAAGTTTTACATAAAATCGGCGAAAAACCGATGTTACAACATGTTATTGATACAGTTCAACAACTAAATACCAACCGCATTAATATTGTTTATGGACATGGCAAAGCACAGCTTGAAGATGTACTTAAAAATCAACATGTGCAGCTGATTTATCAAGCTGAACAACTCGGCACTGGCCATGCTGTTCAACAAGCTATCCCTTATATTCAAGATGATGAAGATATCTTAATTTTATATGGCGACACACCTCTTATATCGGTTCAAACACTACAAACTTTAATTGCTAGCAAACCAAAACAAGGCATCGCATTATTGACGGTAATACTCGATAATCCAACTGGATATGGACGCATTGAACGCCACAACGGTAAAGTCGTTGCCATTGTGGAACAAAAAGATGCCACCCCTGAGCAACAAAAAATCAATGAAATTAACACCGGTATCATGCTCGTTACTGGTAAATTATTGAAAAATTGGTTATCTCGTTTAACCAACAATAATGCGCAACAAGAGTTTTACTTAACCGACATTATTGCTTTTGCACACCAAGATGGTTATGACATACTAACCTCACACCCAGCACAACCATTTGAAGTTGAAGGCGTCAATAATCGCCTGCAATTGGCAACATTAGAACGGCAATATCAATATCAGCAAGCTCAACACTTATTACTCGCTGGTGTGACACTGCTTGATCCAAATCGCTTTGACTTACGAGGCACACTCTCGCACGGTAAAGATGTCACTATTGATTGTAATGTAATTATTGAAGGCAATGTCACACTAGGTAATAACGTATTTATTGGTGCGGGCTGTATCTTAAAAAATTGCACGATTGATGATAATTCAAATATCAGTCCGTATAGCATTATTGAAGATTCAACTATCGCTAAACAGTGTACTATCGGCCCCTTTGCTCGCCTACGACCTGGCTCACAACTTGACGAACAAGCCCATGTCGGCAATTTTGTTGAATTAAAAAAAGCACATCTGGGCAAAGCCACCAAAGCTGGGCACTTAAGCTACCTTGGCGACAGCGAAATTGGCAGTAATGTCAACATTGGTGCAGGCACTATCACTTGTAATTATGATGGCGCCAATAAATTTAAAACTATTATTGAAGATGATGTGTTTGTCGGTTCTGACACACAATTGATTGCACCAGTAAAAGTGGGTAAAGGCGCAACCATTGCAGCAGGCACAACCGTTACCAATAATGTAAATGATAACGAATTGGTCGTAAGTCGAGTTAAACAAAAACAACTTGCTGGTTGGAAACGACCTACAAAGTTAACTAACGAGGAATAAATTATGTGTGGTATTGTGGGTGCTATCGCCAAACGTGATGTTGCTGAAATATTATTAGAAGGTCTAAAACGATTAGAATACCGTGGTTATGACTCAGCAGGACTGGCAATTATCTCACCACACGGCGAACTACAACGCGTTCGCCGTGTTGGCAAAGTGCAAGCCCTAACAGACGCCATTGCAAAACATCCACTTAAAGGAGTTACCGGCATTGCACATACTCGATGGGCAACCCATGGTGAACCCGTTGAACATAACGCCCACCCACATATATCTGGCTTTATTGCTGTCGTGCATAATGGAATTATTGAAAATTTTGAACCATTGCGTGAAAAGCTGATCGCCAAAGGCTACCAATTCCGTTCAGAAACCGACACTGAAGTTATTGCCCACTTAATTCATGACATTATATCAACCGAAGATTGTTCCTTATTTGACGCCGTGCAAAAAGCTATCCCACAGCTACGAGGCGCTTATGGCACAGTCATTATGGACACGCGCAACCCAGATATATTAGTTGCAACGCGCTCTGGCAGCCCTTTAGTTATTGGTTGTGGCGTAGGCGAAAACTTTATTGCATCAGATCAGTTAGCACTATTACCTGTCACCCGCCAATTTATCTATTTGGAAGAAGGCGATACCGCGCTTATCACTCACCACACAGTGACTATCATAGACAAAAATCATCATGAAGTAATGCGCCCATGTATAGAATCTGATGCAAAATACGATGCGGGTAGCAAAGCAGGCTATAGCCACTACATGCAAAAAGAGATCTACGAACAACCTAATGCGATCAAAAATACCCTTGAAGGGCGTATGGCACATGGTAAGGTGGATTTATCGGAACTTGGTGAGAATGCAGAAAATATACTAAAGCAGGTTGAGCATGTGCAAATTGTTGCCTGTGGCACCGCTTATAATGCCGGTATGGTGGCACGCTACTGGTTTGAAGCCTTAGCGGGTATACCGTGCGATGTCGAAATTGCTTCAGAATTTCGTTACCGTAATCCCGCTCGTCGCAAAAACAGTCTATTTATAACCCTTTCACAATCAGGCGAAACAGCTGACACACTCGCAGCCTTGCGATTGGCGAAAGAAAACCACTACTTAAGCACCCTTGCTGTCTGTAATGTGGCTGCATCCACACTCGTACGTGAAGCCGATTTAGTTTTATTAACCAGAGCAGGAGTTGAAATTGGTGTTGCATCAACTAAAGCCTTTACCACACAATTAACGGTTTTATTGCTACTAGTTGCAAAATTAGGACGTTTAAATAATATGGCACAAAGCACCGAGCAAGCAATTGTCCACGCCTTACAAACCTTGCCAAACCGCATTGAACAAGTGCTTATGTCTGAACCACAAATTAAAAAATTAGCAGAGCAATTTGTTGATAAACATCATGCGTTATTCTTAGGGAGGGGTGATGAATATCCAATTGCTATGGAAGCTTCGTTAAAACTCAAAGAAATCTCTTACATCCACGCCGAAGCTTATGCTGCAGGTGAACTCAAACATGGCCCTCTTGCATTAATTGATGCGGATATGCCAGTGATTGTGATGGCACCAACCAACGAAATGCTAGAAAAACTAAAATCCAATATCGAAGAAGTACGAGCGCGTGGCGGTCAACTGTATGTCTTTGCCGAGCAAGATGCGGGTTTTGTCAGTGATGACACCATGCACATCATCAATCTACCCCATATTGAAGAACTTACCGCACCAATCTACTACACCGTGCCCACACAGCTACTCGCATATCATGTTGCTTTAATCAAAGGCACTGATGTAGATCAGCCTCGTAATTTAGCAAAATCGGTTACCGTGGAGTAAAGCCTGCTAGACTAAATGTGGGGACTGACGGTATGGTTTTGAGATCGTAATCAAAACTAAAGTTCTCACATAACATCAACGAATACTAAAATTTTACTGTGACAAGTTTTCCAGTGATTTTTTATCATGGCGCAAGACTTTGTTAACGAGTTTGGCAAAGTTCACTTATTTTGTAAAAAAATTTCAGGAAAACATACGTTTTAGTCTATTGGACTTAAAACTTTGCTTTTTATACCAAGTAAATGTGATCTTAATCACAAAAATAAAAAATGGAATGGTTTTAACAATGTGATATTCATCACACTTATCAATTTTTTTTGATGAATCGAATAACAAAATCCCTCTACAATAACTGCATAAAGATTATACCAATCAATAAGGAAAGATGAATATTATGACAACCTCAAACATCAAATTGAAAGTCCAAAATTTTGGACGATTCTTAAGTAATATGGTTATGCCAAATATTGGTGCGTTTATTGCTTGGGGATTTATTACCGCTATTTTTATTCCAACAGGCTGGTATCCAAATGAAACGATTGCCAAGCTAGTTGGACCTATGATTACCTACCTATTACCACTATTGATTGGTTATACTGGTGGTAAATTAGTTCACGGTGAACGAGGTGCAGTAGTTGGTGCAATCACAACAATGGGAGTCATTGTTGGTTCAGATATTCCCATGTTCTTAGGAGCTATGATCGTCGGCCCACTTGCTGGCTGGGTAATAAAGCAATTTGATAAAAGTGTAGACGGTAAAATCAAAAGCGGTTTTGAAATGTTAGTCAATAATTTCTCAGCGGGTATTATCGGTATGCTACTTGCGTTGCTTGCTTTTTTCGCAATTGGTCCTGCTGTCGTTATTGCATCTGGTAAATTAACTATTGCCGTTAATTTCTTAGTTGAGCATAATTTATTACCTTTAACTTCGATCATTATTGAACCCGCTAAGATCCTTTTCTTAAATAATGCCATTAACCACGGTATATTCTCACCATTAGGTATTCAACAAGCGGCTGAACATTCTCAATCTATTTTCTTTTTAATCGAAGCCAACCCTGGCCCTGGCTTAGGTTTGTTACTCGCTTATATGTTTTTTGGTAAAGGATCAGCAAAAAGTTCAGCCAGTGGCGCAGCAATTATTCACTTCTTTGGTGGGATCCATGAAATTTACTTCCCCTATGTATTAATGAATCCACGTCTTATTATTGCGGTTATTTTAGGTGGAATGACAGGCGTATTTACTTTAACATTATTTGGAGCAGGATTAGGTTCACCCGCATCACCAGGTTCAATCATCGCCGTTCTTGCCGTCACACCAAAATCATCTATGCTTGGCGTAATTTTTTCTGTCATTGCTGCAACTACGGTTACTTTTATCGTTTCTGCGATTTTATTAAAAACAACCAAAGAAACAGACAAAAGTCTTGAAGATGCTAAATCGAATGTTTCTGCAATGAAAAACGAATCAAAAGGTATTACAAATGGAATACTTGACTTAGCTAAAGTGAAAAAAATCATTGTGGCTTGTGATGCAGGAATGGGCTCTAGTGCTATGGGAGCAGGTGTGTTACGCAAAAAAGTACAAGATGCCAATCTCGATATTTTTGTCACTAATTTAGCAATTAATAACCTTCCTAATGATGTTGACATAGTTATCACACATAAAGACTTAACCGTTCAAGCCAAACAACACGCTCCAAACGCACATCACATATCATTAACCAACTTTTTAGACAGTCAATTATATAGCCAATTGGTTGCGGATCTTTTAAGTTCTCAAACGAGTAGTTTAGCAAGTGAAACGATACCTAGCAGCAACCAATCCACTGATAATGCACCTCTATTTAAATTATCAGAACAAAACATTTTTTTAGGGCTAACCGCTAAAAACAAAGAAGAAGCCATTCGTTTTGCCGGGCAAAAATTGGTCGATAGTGGTTATGTTACCCCTGCCTACATTGAAGCAATGTTAGCGCGTGAAAAATTAACGTCTACTTATTTAGGAGAATCAATAGCTGTTCCACATGGCACTATTGAATCAAAAAACGACGTTATTAAAACCGGCATCGTATTTTGCCAATATCCAGCTGGTGTTCAATTTGGCGAAGAAGACAACGACAAAGCGAAAATTGTAATAGGTATTGCTGCACGTAATAATGAACACCTTGATGTCATTGCAAAACTCACTAATGCTCTTGATGAGCAAGCCATTATTACCAAACTGGTTAACACAACAAGTATTGAAGAGGTACTTGCTATTTTAAGTTAATATCACAATTATCGTTCCCACTTAACAAGTGGGAAACCATTACCACTTTTAAAATTAAATTTAATTAAGGATTATTATAATGCAAGCATTACATTTTGGCGCAGGTAACATTGGGCGAGGTTTTATTGGAAAATTACTATCGGATGCTGGCATACAGGTCACCTTTGCCGATATCAATGAACAAATCATCTCTGCAATCGCTAAGCGCCGTGAGTACCCAGTCAATGTTGTTGGCGAACAATCCACCACGGAAATAATCAAAAATGTCGATGGAATTAACAGCACCTCTAATAAAGTGATCGATTATATTACCAAAGTTGATTTAATCACCACCGCCGTGGGTCCGCAAATTTTAGCAAGCATTGCTTCAAGTGTTGCGCAAGGAATTATAGCAAGATATCAACAAGGCAACACCAAGCCACTGAATATTATTGCTTGTGAAAATATGGTTCGTGGTACTAGCCAATTTAAACAAGAAATCTTCAAATCACTACCAAAAGAGCTTCATCAATGGACAAATGCCCATATCGGTTTTGTCGATTCAGCAGTGGATCGCATTGTACCGCCTGCAACATCAAAAACAGGCGATATTTTAGAAGTCACTGTAGAGACTTTTTCTGAATGGATTGTTGATGAAACGCAGTTTGTTGGCCCTATTCCAACCATTACAGGTATGCAGCCTGTTGACAATTTAATGGCTTTTGTTGAGCGAAAACTATTTACCTTAAATACAGGTCATGCGATTACGGCTTATTTAGGTTTCTATCATGGTATTGGCACCATTCGCGATGCAATTTTAAACGAAAAAATTCGTTTAATTGTTCGTGGAGCAATGGAAGAAAGCGGCTTAGTACTTATCAAACGTTACAATTTTGATGAACAAAAACACATGGCTTATATCGAAAAAATCTTAAACCGCTTCGAAAACCCGTATTTACATGATGATACTTCACGTGTTGGTCGGCAACCAATGCGTAAATTAGGTGCTGGCGATCGTTTAATTAAGCCATTGCTCGGTACTTTTGAGTATCAAGTTAAAAATACTAACTTACTAATCGGTATCGCAGCCGCTCTCAACTATCGTAATAGTGATGATGAGCAAGCAGTTGAACTGGCAAAACTCATTACTGAAAAAGGTGTTAAACACGCTTTTTGTCAAATCGCTGGGATTGATGTTAACAATTCTATTGTTAAGCAAATTGAAGAAATTTATACTACAATGCAAAATCATCAATTTACCCATAACACCTAATGCCAGAATCGATATTACAAGAAGATACGATATTAGAAAAACTTAACCAGCAAGCTGACATTCACAGCTTGCTAACTGTTGCAATAAAATTAATCAATGATAATGTCAACAAATTAATTCTTAAAGTCTTTCGAAAAGAACCACACGCTATTAAATTTGTCATTCCGTCATTAGTCGGTAAAAATGGACCACTCAATGATACCTCTGTTTGCTTAAAACTACTTTATGCGTTGGGAATTATTTCTCGTGAGGATTACGAAGATATAGAGCTACTGATTGCTATTTTAGACGAGCTAGAGCAAGATGACAGGCAATATACTTATTTAGATGATGAAATTTTAGGGCCTATTAGCTTATTACATGATATGGTGTTTCCACCAAGCTGGGAATCACAACACGAAAAAGCCAAACAATCTGGCATTGTCGATACTTTAAAATCTTCCATGTACCAAAACCGCTATCAACAAATGATACGCTCAGCGTTAATTATTGCTATTACCGAACTGACGTTACGTATTATAAATAAAGAACATATCAACTACTTTCCATAATGGCCAACTCTTTTGCTAAATGTTCGATTATTTTGACTTAAAATAAATTAAAGTAAAAATAGCTATTGCTGCATGCGATATACAAAAGAAATATAGGTTTTTTATTACTGATCTTCGGTTAAGACCGTTTTATTTTTTGTTTTTTCTTCATTAAAGATATGTTTGAGACTCGTTGCTAGCATACTCTGTATCTCGACTTAAATCATTGATTTTTTTGCATTTCTCCATCTTGAAAGCTAAAAAATAAAATATTTTTCACTGGATTCTTTTTAAGAAGTAAAAGATAGATTACAATGCTTTTTTGCATGTTTTAAATAGAGAGAACATTGTATCACAAATCATAAAATCTCAGACTGTAACTATCCCCCTTTAAAATAGTACAGCAAAAGAGTATAGGTTAGCTATGTTAGCATATAGATGGTGCTGAATATTTAAAATATTACGATTATCATATTTAAGAAAAGGAATAGCACATATGATTATATTAATCTATATTGCATATTATTTTTTATCTCTTTTGCCTATTATTATTTCTTATCGATTTAGAAAATATACAATAAGTGATTACCAATATAATAAGCAATTGAATTGGAAAAAACGAGGAGCGCTAATTTTTAATTATATCGCTTTAATTTTTCAAGTAATAGTTGCAGGTGAACTAAAAAGTAAATTAGAAAGCCTAGATAATTCTATTTTAGGCTATGAGCCTATTTTAGTTTCAGCATACATATTTCTTATTGTTTATACACTCTTTCCTATATCATGGTTAGAGAGTCCTAAATCTCACATAAAAAAAGAAAAAATTTAAATAAAAAATTATTCAAGGTAAAAGGAGAAAGTGTTAAACGTGGTTATTTTGATTTATATTTTATTTTATCTTGTTTCTATTCTACCTATTTTTGTTACTATTCGTTATAGGGGATATAGTAGAGTAGATTATATGGAAAATAAGCGTTTAAGATGGGAAAGGCGAATAATGTTATTTTTGTGTGTTATTATTGGATTTACTCATATTTTTATTCTTTGCGCTCACAAAACTATCATTAGTTATTCCTCTGAATATAAACCATTAGTTTTTTCTGCATTTGCGTTTTTTCTCTTTTATTCATTCTTTCCTTTATCATGGTTAGAAAAACCTAAATCTTATATAAAACAGAAAAAATCTAAATAAAAAATTATTCAAGGCGAAAAGAGTGATTCAAAAATAGGTAAATACACAAATTTATTTACGAGACCATTTTATGATTTGTTCTTCAGTGAATCGTTTTTCATAATGAGTTATCCTTGTTTGATTAATACTAATGGACATATCATTTAAATCATGGCGTTCATTTTTTTGGGGGGGATGTTAACTTTTTAATTTTATTTATCACCAGTATTCTATTATTCTTGTTATATCACCTAAATCAATATTTCCATCTTTAATACAATGGCTTTTTGTCCAATCTCCATTTTCATTATGATCGGTGAAATAACACATTATTGTCTTATCTATTTTTGAGTTATTTTCATCTAAATAATGAGTTTGTATTGTTTTCTTCAGTTTATTATTATCATCATAAATAAACTCTATTTTTCTATTATAAAAAGCTTTAAGGATCTTTTTTTCCTCAGAAATAGATTTCAACATATTATTGTTTGTATAGAAAAATTGGTTTTTTGCATTAATATTTGCCCCATTTCCCATGGACATTACCAATCTTTTTTGTTCATCATAATCATACTGATAATGGAAATTAAAACTATTTAATGAAGAAGATTCAATAATATTTTCATCTTTATCAAGAGTTAATTTAATTTGAGTAAAAGGTTTATCATTCATATTCCATACAATAATATTTTTAACATAATCATAAAACAGTGTTGATTTGTATTTTTCGCTACCACTAAAAATAATTAAACCTCTATTATTTGATTCTATAACTAATTTTCCGTCTATAAATCTCATTGCATCTGAATAATCAATAGATGTATAAATATCTTGACGTTTTATTAGTTTGGAATGTGGTGCTATTTCTGGAATGTATAATGAAAGATAATTGTTATACACTTTAGTATCTACTTCAGCATATGAGTAACCACAAATAAAAATGCCTAATATTACTGATACTAAGTTTTTCATACTTATTAGTTTCCTATATCCATTATTTTCATATTAAAGTACGGTAGCGAATTATATTTAATTATACGATAAATTGATCAAAAAAATTTTTATATTTGAGCTACGTTCTAATTCTTCTGACTAAATTTAGCCTTTATTTCCCACCATTGCAATTAGTCGGTATAATGCCAGCAATTTTATTGTAAAGTGGGTTATGCATGAAAACGCTATTTGCCAGCACTTCTCGCGGGCTTGAAGAGTTATTAAAAAAAGAGTTAGAACAAATTGGTGCGATTAATTGTAAAATTGCACAAGGTGGTGTCTATTTTGATGCTGATGAAACAACTGTATATCAATCACTATTGTGGTCACGTTTAGCGTCACGCATTTTATTGCCAATAGCCGAATTTGATATCTATAGCGATTTAGATCTGTATTCTTGCGTATTTAATATTAAATGGACAGATATTTTTGCTGTCGATAACGCTTTTGTGATCAACTTTGTTGGTGTTAATGAGTTTATTCGTAATAGCCAATATGGTGCGCTAAAGATCAAAGATGCCATTGTCGATCATTTTTTACGTAATACCAACCAAAGGCCCAATGTAGCAAAGCAAGATCCGGATATTCGGCTTCATGCTTATTTAAATAAAAACCGTGTCACACTGTCTTTAGATTTGAGTGGTAACAGCTTACATGAGCGTGGTTATCGCCAGCAAACAGGGCAAGCACCATTAAAAGAGACCCTGGCTGCTGCCATTATTATGCGTTCAGGTTGGCAAAGTGATGAACCACTGCTTGACCCGATGTGTGGCTCGGGCACGCTACTGATTGAAGCCGCTATGATTGCATCAAAAATCCCACCGGGATTACAACGCAAACAATGGGGATTTTTTGCTTGGAAAAGCTTTAATCCAACTTTATGGAATGAGCTATTATTTTCAGCTAAACAAAATGTTGGCAAACCCAATACCCCTTTTATTGGTTACGATAATAACTCAGCAGTACTTGAACGAGCCAAACAAAATGCCATCCAAGCAGGTGTGGGTGATTTAATTACGTTTTCAGTGCAAGATGTAACGCAATTAAGTAATCCATTACTAGCACAAACAACCGGTATGATTATTAGCAATCCACCTTATGGCGAACGCTTAGAAAGTGAGCCTGCACTGATTGCTTTGCATACGGCACTCGGTCAACAAATTAAACAAAATTTTGGTGGGTGGAAATTATCGCTATTTAGCGGCGCACCACAATTATTAGATTGCTTACAAATGCGAGCAAATAGACAATTCAAAGCCAAAAATGGTCCACTGGACTGTATACAAAAAAATTATGTCATTGCTCAGCGTAACACTGAACATCCAATCAATAATCCAACGTTGCCAGCTACAGACTTTGCTAATCGATTACGCAAAAATAAGCAAAAGTTAGAAAAATGGGCTGCTCAAGAACAGCTAGAATGCTATCGACTTTATGATGCGGATTTACCTGAATACAACGTTGCTATCGATCGTTATAAAGATAAAATAGTGATGCAAGAATATGCCGCACCTAAAAATATTGATCCACAAAAAACACGCCAGCGACTTTTTGATATTATCAATGCAACCATGTCAGTACTTGAACTTACTGCCGATCAGCTAGTATTAAAAACGCGTGAAAAGCAAAAAGGTAAACAGCAATATCAAAAGCTGGGGCAAAAACAGGACTATTTTTTAGTACATGAATACCCAATTAATCAACGCAAAACCGCATTTTGGGTTAATGTGACCGATTATTTAGATACAGGATTGTTTTTAGATCATCGCTTAGCGCGAAAAATGATAGGTGAAATAAGTGCCGGCAAGGACTTTTTAAATCTATTTGCCTATACAGGTAGTGCAACGGTTTATGCCGGACTTGGCGGAGCAAAATCGACCACCACGGTCGATATGTCACGCACCTATTTGGAATGGGCTGATCGCAATTTAAAACAAAACGGTTTAACGGGTAAAAAACATCGATTAATTCAGGCAGATTGTTTGCTCTATTTATCTCAGGCTGATGAGCAATTCGATTTAATTTTTATCGATCCGCCGACATTTTCGAATTCAAAACGTATGCACGATACCTTTGATGTTCAGCGTGATCATCTAAAATTAATGACGGATTTAAAACGTCTATTAAGACCTAATGGTATTATCATTTTCTCCAACAATAAGCGTGGTTTTAAAATGGATAGTCTCGGTATGCAAAATCTGGGGCTCACCTATCAAGAGATTACTAATAAAACCCTTTCGCTTGATTTTAAACGCAACAAACAGATCCATTGCTGTTTTATTATAAAGCATCAATAAACAAAACCGCCAATAAGGCGGTTAATTTACACAAAAAAGACAAAAAAATTAAATAAAATCAATACCTTTTCTAACTGATTTTTTAATGACTTTATTTCAATAATTTTTTATTAGAAAATACTTTATTATAATAAATACAAATAAATAAAACACAACTAGTCTAATTTATTAAACTATCTTTGCGACTCTATTATTGCTAGTACAACATAACTCACATATTACCAACAATTATTTATAAGGATATAAATGAAAAGAACAATTTTTTACTTGGCGTTGATGTTATTGTCGAATTTTATTCCGAGCACATCATTAGCCGATGAATTTATACTCAACAAATACGATCCCAATGTTATAAAAACTGGCGAATACTCGCATTTCTACACAGATCCACTTACAGATACAAAAATATCCTTGCCAGCAAATAAATATAGTGCAATGAAAGTTGTCTTCCTTGATAGCTTTGTAGCAAATGATTGTTTATTCTATAAATTTAATCTAGAAAATGGTGAAATTTTTTATTTAAAAGAACAGTGTTTTTCAAAAGAAATTGAATTTAATGGACTAAAATACCTAATTCGACCAGATCAATACAGCGAAATAGAGAAAAATGTACAGGATTTGAAAAAAATAAAAATTCCTAATCTAAATGATGTTGTGGTTAAAACAGTAACTGTCACAAAAGATAATATTTATGAAGTTACTTTTTCAAATGGGTTACAAATACAAAAAGAATATCTCAATGATTTTCTCAATTTAAGCAAAAAAATCACAAACCCAGATGATTTAAAATTATTAATTCACTATATGAAAAAACACCAACTATCTTTTACAACAGGTTATGACAATCGATATTTATTTTCAATGGATAATTCAACATCACCTCTAAAAATTGACATATTTATTTCTACAAATCTAGAGGTTGCTCCCGTAGTAGATATTACATATAAAGGCACTAAGGCTTTGATTAAAAAGTTTACTATCAATCAAAATAAGGCAACATATTCTTCTATTAATACGCGTTTTTACACTATCAACTCTAATAAAGAGCTTACAATATATGAGTTGCTTTTCACCAAGCAAGAAGTAATTGAAAAGTATCGTTTCTATTTGGATAAAAAGATAACAGATTATATAAAATGGCTTAATGACAAAAAAAGTGCAAAAATAGTATTTTATGGAGATCTGCAAGACGTCAGCCAAAAAATAACAAGAAAAAATATTGTTCAATTAAAAGATATGATAAATATCAATGAATTATTAACTAAGTACTTTAAACGATCATTAGTAAGCTTAGAAAAAGATAAGGATGAAGAAGAAGATGACGATTAGCGTTAACTTACCAAGTTAGAGCTTAATTTTGTCCTATCATCAATATCGACAAAAAAGATAGAAGTAATTGATTTTGCATCTTTTATAAATTACACATTAAGTGACTAAAATTAAAAGCCCAAATTATTTATCAGGGGGAATTTTTACATTAAATTCCTCCTGCTTACCTATCTATACTGATCAAAAGTAAATTACAACGGTGCCCTCTAAAAGACATACTTAACATATAATGCTAAACCTACCGAATCACAAGCACCGCCGTTTTAGCTCCACGCACCACTCCTGACGCATTCGATCCTAAAAGATGCGTTGAGATATTGGGACGACGCGAGCCTAAAATTATTAAGTCTGGTTTGATTTCGTCAGCTAATGCAAGGATTTCATCTCTTGGATGACCAAATGCGATAGAAAACGATACATGTTCATGCGGTAAATTAATCGAATCCATTAATTGATGAAGGTATTGTTCCGTTTGTACTGTTGCATGATCTTTAAATTCATCAAATCCAAAAGAGTAAGCATTGATAATAGCCGATGAAACAGGCAAGGCATGAAAAAAGATGACTTGCGCATTAGACAATCTGGCTAAGCACTCTACATGTGGAATGACTTTTTTAGTTAATTCATCTTCAAGCACATCGATAGGAACTAAAATTTTTTTGTACATAACTCCCTCCTTGCTTTGTTATAGATTAGATTATATATTCAGCGAAACTAAAATAGGTTTTACCTTGCTAGTATGATACTAATTTTAAATGTAATCCCTAATTATTTTTATTCGTTTTATGCTGGAGATCAACATGAATTGCATTATTTATCGTTCTGATGTCAAACCGACACTAGAACAAGCCACCACCCTTTATCGTCATTGTTCATTAGGCAAACGTCGTCCACTTACCGATACCGTACGCTTTCAAGCTATGTTAGATAATGCGAATTTGGTGGTAACTGCTTGGCATGATGATAAATTGATTGGCATTGCGCGTTGTTTAACGGATTTTGTTTATATCACCTATTTGGCAGATCTCGCGGTGGATGAAAATTATCAACGACAAGGCATCGGAAAGCAATTAATTAAAGAAGTGAAAAACAATACTGACAAATCATGTTCAATTACTCTACTAGCTGCACCACAGGCAGTTGATTATTATGCTCATATCGGTTTTAATGCGCATCCTTCAGCTTGGATTTTAAGAGATAATTAAAATGAGAATCATATTAGCCTCGACTTCACCATCACGTAAAAAGATACTTGAAAAATTAGCTATCCCTTTTGAGTGTGTGCCACCTGTATGCGATGAAACACCGCTAGTCGGCGAATCAGCTCAGCAATTGGTGGTTCGGCTAGCTAAGCTTAAAGCGCAGTCATTAGTGACAGACTACCCGAATAGCTTAATTATAGGATCGGATCAAGTCGGCGTATTAGACGGTAATATTGTTTGCAAACCGCATACGGTTGATAATGCCCACAAACAGCTTCGACAAAGCAGCGGTAAAGCCTTCTATTTTTATACTGGTATGACAGTA
The DNA here is from genome assembly GCF_009795795.1 of Gilliamella sp. Pas-s95. NCBI lineage: Bacteria > Pseudomonadati > Pseudomonadota > Gammaproteobacteria > Orbales > Orbaceae > Gilliamella > Gilliamella sp. Pas-s95. Next base: position 104,308 of record NZ_WTFC01000001.1, read on the forward strand.
ATTAATACCAAAACTCAACAACAAACCACCATTTGCGAACCGTTTAAAGTGACCTTTCGGCACTTAACTGATTCAGAAATTGATGCCTACATTAGCAAAGAGATGCCTTTACAATGTGCTGGCAGTTTTAAATGTGATGAACTGGGCATTACCCTGTTTGATAAACTAGAAGGCGATGATATTAATTCATTGGTTGGATTGCCATTACTAAAACTCAATAAAATTATGATCGAAATGGGCTGTAATCCACTTTTAATACAACAATTGAGCTAATAAATAAACCCATTAATCAATAAATCGCCCTGCTGACATTTTCATAACTTTCTGACTATAATGGGCAACATCGTGATCATGAGTAACAATCAATAACGCTGTACCTTGTTGATGAATTTGAGTAAGTAATTGCATAATCTCGGTTGCACTCTCTTCATCAAGAGCACTGGTTGGCTCATCGGCAATAATTATTTGAGGTCTACAAATTAGTGCTCGCAGTATCGCAATACGACGCATTTCACCACCAGACATATTAGCTGGATACGCATCTTGTAAGTGGCTTATTTTGGCTTTTTCAAGCAAACTCTTGGCTTCATTTAAGGGATTTTGGTTTTCTCGCTTAGTTAAATAAAAAGGCAGTCGAATATTATCAATTGCCGTTAAATTAGGCAACAAACTGCTACCTTGAGGAATATAACCAATATGCTGATTGCGAAAGGCAGAAACTTGCTGATCATTAAGCTCAAACAAATTAGTATCATTAATAGTGATTTTGCCTTGTGTTGGCGTCAGTAAACCTGCAATCATATTAAGTAACGTGGTTTTTCCACTGCCCGATTTACCCATAATGCAAATAAAGTCATCTTTTGTCATTGAAAAACTAACATTATTCACTGCTGAAAAGGTTTGTTGTCCTCTTGTGTAATCTTTACGTAGATTTTTAACATTCAGTAACATTATTATTCGCCCTCTCTAAGAGTACTATAAGTATCAAATTTAGTCATTGATAAGGCACCATAAATGCTTGATAAAGGACCAATAATTAGCGTCAAAATAAAAACAACAATTGCATACAACACGGCATCAAATAGCGAAATATTCATACATGGCAAACCAATAGATTGGCAGATTAATAAACTAAATGCATAAAGTAATACTGCCGCAATGAAAATGCCTGCAATTCCACCTAATGCACTGATAATTAATGATTCACGCAACAACATGTTAACTAAATCTCGACGTGAAGCGCCCAGTATTCGTAATAAACTAATTTCACGCTTGCGTTCATTTAAGGTTGAAGAAAATATCACAAAAATCACAATAATGGCTAACACCCAAAAAATAGCCGATAAGCTATAGACAATGGTTGAAAAGCCTGTTAACCATTTAGCGATATTGCTTAGCATTCCTTTGGTCATAACAAAATCGATATTATAGTCCATGGCATATCTGGGCATAATTTGATTAACAATATCTTTAGGTTGATAATCTGAATTGACCTTAATAAAAATCGACGAAGCATAATCAGCAAAATGGTCAACATCCCCTTCAACTAATTTTGCATTTTTCATTAATGATTGTGCTGCAGACATAGTCATAAAGACAGAGGTATCAAATCCCATCCCTGTACTATCCATTTTAGCGGCAATTTTGAAGGGATGATTAAAAAATATGATTTCATCCCCGACTTGTGAGTTAATTTTAGCACCTACAACCACTTGATTGTCGGTTAACGGTTGCGTCAGTTGCGATTGTAGCCAAGGTTTTATCACAAAGTCACTCTGCTGTTCAAACCCGATTAACTGTACTTTTGTTGTGCAACATCCCGCATTTAATGAAGCTATAAATAGCTGGGGTGAAATAGCATCAATGCCTTTGATATCTTTTATTTTATCAATCAAATCGACTTTTAAATAAAAGCTACTTGGTTCACCACGCAATAGAGCAACTTCCATATTTTTTTCATAACCATAAGGTACAATAAGAATATCAGCACCCAATCGGTTAGCCATGCCCGAAATACCAAGACTAAGATTTTTCATCAGCACGCTACCACCAAATAGCGTTGCAGAAAAAAGCATAATGATAATAATCAAACAACAACTTCGAAATGGTCGTCGCTGAATGTTTCGCCACGCTAAATTTGCCATGGTGAGCGGTTTTTCTTGCATGATGACTTCCTACTTGTCTTATTAAAAAGCTATCTTTGCCTATATCAGGCAAAGATGAATATGGTTGATGTTTGCTAACAATTAGCTATCGATTTTTAGTCTTTTTATTTAAGTAATAAGTGTTAACTACAGCTACAATAAATAATAAGCTAGATAACAACACCAAAGCTGGTTTAGAGCCCATATTGCATCGCATCATCTCGTTTGAGCAGACACCAATTAAAATGGTTGGAATAGCCATAGCTAATAAAGAAATACAGGCAAGAGCCATGCTTAATCCCATTCGAACAAAAACAGTACGACTAATCAGTAGTAATACGCCAATGGCAATAACTAAACAACCAACACCAATTTCAGCTCTTGCTGTCCAAAAACACTTCATGATTTTCCCTGCACCAGTGGCATGCATGTGTCCGCTATGGGCAAGCTCACTACTCGCTCTATCCATAGCATTACTTACCGCGCCATCCATTACATCATTCATGGTGTGACTCATTGTATCAACTGGCATCACAGCATTTTCAGGCGGTGGGCAAACAGGTAAGATATATAATGGAAATAAAATAATTAATACACCAAGGACAATAAAGATACTTGACGAAATAATACGGTTTTTCATATACGACAACCTTTTGTTGGTTAATTATTAATGATACGCGCGACTTTGCCGTGCTCCAGTACTACTGTGGTTTGAGCATGTTTTGATACTTCTGGTGAGTGAGTAACCACAATGATTGTACTGCCTTCTTCGTGCAGTTGATGTAGTAAGTTCATAACCATCGCTTCATTGCTTTCATCTAAATTACCAGTTGGTTCATCGGCTAGTATTAACTTAGGATAATTAATTAATGCCCTAGCAATACAAACTCGTTGCTGTTCTCCCCCCGATAACTGTCGCGGTAAGTGCTTAGCACGGGCGGCAAGCCCTACCCGCTCAAGTGCTTGCATGGCTTCTTTTTCGTCGACCATACTATGATAATACTGGGCAACCATAACATTTTCTAGTGCTGTTAAATACGGTACTAGATGGAATTGTTGAAAAATCAAGCCTATCTTATCTCGGCGAATTTCTGTCAATTGGGATAAAGAAAGCTGGGTAATATCTTGTCCATCGAGAATAACCGAACCAAGTGAAGGTTTATCCATACAACCAATGATATTCATCAAAGTCGTTTTACCGCTACCAGATGGTCCCATGATTGATAACCAATTCCCTTCCTCAACCGTTAGATTCACCTCAGACAATGCATGCAGTGAACCATAAATCTTAGACACATTTTTTACTTCGAGTATATTCATACTTTATATCCTATTCACCACGTAAAACTAACGCTGGTTCAACCTCAAGTGCACGTTTTACCGGAATTAAACACGCAATCACCGTGACTATCGCCGAAATAATAATGGTGACTGGGATTAGATAAAACTCAATAATAATTGAACGACCAAATACATTGGTACTGATGATTTGCGCAAAAATAAATCCACAAATAGCCCCAATCATGCCCCCAACGATACCTAAAACTAATCCTTCGGCTAAAAACTCTTTTGCGATACTTTGGTTAGTTGCCCCGATTGCTTTTTTAAGACCAATCTCTTTGCGACGCTCCATGACCACAGTCATCATGGTGGTGGCAACACAAATCATAGTTAGTATTAATACAACAAAAGTGACTAAATAAAGTAACGAGGATAATTTACCAAGTACTAGAGTTTCGGATTTTGTCACCCATTTAATCAAATGAGGATCGATTGTGCTGGATTGTTGTTTGAGTGTCTCAATATACTGCTGTAACTCAAGTTCAGTTGCCGTAATACTCACTTCGACTACTTCGGCTTGTTCTCTTTCTTCAAATAACTGTTCTAAATCATGTAAGTCAATAAAAATAAAACCATCTTCAGAGCGCCCTGTTTTGACAATGCCGGTGACTTTCAGGTCCTCATCAAAACGTGAGTCTTGTTTAGATTTACCCGAAATGGTCACAGGGCTACCAATGGTTAACTTAGCGAAATTAGCAATATCGGTACCAATCATTATTTCATGTGGATTTTGTGGCAACGTACCTTCAATATGCCAATAAGGACTGGTTTTAGTTACTTGCTTAAAGTCTGTTCCCACAATAGTATAAGGGTGTTGATTACTGCGAATTGACTCATAACGAAACGGGGTCACGCCAAGTAATTTATCTTTTGGCAAAAAACTCACCGCCTTATTAACATCCGTCATTGCCACCGTTGGCTGATTATTAGCAGGTAACAATAGAAGATTAGCACCATAAGAACGGAACTCTTGCCCCATTTGCCGTGGTATATCATAACAAAGCGTGATCATACCAAGGAGCACAGTTGCGCCAATTGCAACACCAAGCAAAGCAATAGCAATGCGAGAACGGCGGCGGATAAGTGAACTAAACACCGTTTTAATAATAAAGCGTCTATTTTTATTCATCATGATAGTGACCTTTCACCTTATCGACCATGCAGCACATTTGTTGGACGTAAAAACATCATAATACGCAATGCTGGTAAGCTACCTAGCAAGGTGATCAAGCTAACCATAATTAGGACTAAAGGCACAATGATCATTTTAGGCTGAACAAACGATCCAAATACGGTATGACCAATGATTTGCGCAAAGCCAAGCCCAATAAAGTAACCAAAAAAACCACCAAGTAAGGCAATAATTAAGATCTCAGTTAATATTAACATCGCAACCGCCGTATTGGTTGCGCCAAGCGCTTTTAATAAACCAATTTCGGTACTACGCTCAATAACATTAGCTGTCACCAAATTCGAAATCGCCAATGCCGAACAAATCAACGATAAGATAGTCAGCAATAACATTAATAATTGTGTTTTTTGTAATATTGCACCTTCAGATTCAGCCACTTGCATAATAGCTTTGACTCTAACATCAGGCATTAATTCTTCAAGTTGATAAGCTATTGAACTGATATAAGCGGTACAATACCATGTGTCCCACTCGGTTCTAGATAAGCTATTCGGATCTTGCGCCGCTTTGCGCGCTAATTCGTTTTCGGGGGTGGTTAATGCACTCACCTCAACACGCTCAACCAGCCCTTTTTTATTGGCAAGATCTTGTGCAACAGGTAACGATACATAAATTTGAGCATCTTCTACGCCCCCGCTATGAAAAATATTATTCACTGTCAGAGTAAGCTTTTTGTTGTTTTGCATTGAGATAATATCTATCGTATCACCTAGCTTTAAATTCCACTGTTTCGCAACAGTTTCACCTACCATCACACCTTGTAAATTGTCATCGGTCATGGGCTTACCGTCAATTGTCCACCACGATTTCATAGCTAACATGCCCGTATCAACCTGATCGCCAGTTGGTATGTTAAGATGTTTATTAAACCAAGTGCCCACCACCGTAATTGGCTTATCATGAAAGGTCGCTTGAGTTGTTAGAAAAGGCGCAAAATCAACGATATTATAGGCCCAAAATATCATCTTAATTTTGACAAGCTCATCTTGCTTAATATACTGTAAAGCTTGCCCTTTATCATTGCTATCAAGTTGATACATTTCACTAATTACAGAACTACCACGAGGAACGATATTAAGATTAGCGCCATAGGCTTTTAACTCTTGGTTCACTTTATCCCCCACGTCAAACATCACATTTAACATGGCGGTGGCAAGCGAAACGCCCAAAGCAACCGTTAAGGCAATAAGAAAGAGTTTCTTTTTTTGGTGCACTAATACACTAAGTAACATTCTGCGAAACATAACCTATTCCTTTTAATACGCTTTATTTGAAACGACTTTTTTCTGCTTCAAGATTCGCAGGGCGAATCACCATATTGCCGTCAATAATTTCGTATTTAAGTGGGACAGGGTTACACCCACCCGAAAATCCAATCGTTGCAATATTCATAACTACATCACACAAACTACATACCACTTGATTACCGCGTTGGTAGTAACCACTTGCACCACAAATATCACAAGCATCAAATCCAACACCATAAGCATTTTCGCTTTTTTTGATAATAATAAAGCGAACTAGAGTACCATCCGTTGTTTTATAACCATAACGATGTAAATTACCATCGTTCACTTGATCAAGGGGAATAACAATTAAGCCATGGGCATTAGTGGTCACTGGCTCAGCTGGTGTAAGCTCTACCCCTTTTTCAAAAATATAACGCGCACGCGTTACAGTATAAGCAGTGATTACGGTACCCGCCATAATCATTAAGGCACTTCTTCTATTGCTGTGTAATTGCGCTTTTAGTTTGCGAATTTGAGCTGGATTACTACCCACTAACGAGGTTGTTTTAGACTTGATATATAAAGCAATGGCTAAACAAAGCACAATAGCCATAAAAATAAAGATAAAAAAGTTAACATGTCCAAGAATGAAAATAACCAACTTCATCATCCAAGGCTGTGTTGAAATAAAACGTCTAACAATTAAAATTTGTAAAATATTAATGCTATTTTGAATAGCAAAAATAATAATCGACAATGCAGTAATGGTAAAAACAAATTTAGTCGACAATCGACCACAAGCACGATAAACAAACAGCCCCGTTAACAAAATAACCAGCAGAGCAAACCCATAGCCTACCCACTTAAATAAGTAGTCATGATTAAAGATAGAATCCATACCAACTGCAAATTCGAACGGATAAAGCATTAAATTAGGTAAATATTGAGCACTGATCGAGCCAATACCTACTACAAATAGCACTATCAATACAGCATTGCCAACACGTCCAATGCAATTATCAGTAGATTTTTGTAAACAAATACCTATTACAACGGGTACAGCAATAATAACCCAAGGTATAATTACCCCGAGATCATAAAATTCACGAACAGCAAAACCCGTATTGCGTTTTAAAACGGCATAGACTAAGGCAGCAACAAATCCTACTATAAAACCGAATAAAATAATTTTTTTACTATGATTAGGTATTGATTTCACAACTACTGCACTAAGTAGTGCCATCATCATGGCCGGAACGAAAGTATTATCGGTAATATTGATAAGGTATTGAAGCATATTCATTGCCTAGTGATTACAAATGTTATTGGTGAGCATAATGCTCACCAATAATTGACTATTAAATATAATTATATTTAGTGTTTAAAACACAATTACCATGCACGTGGAATATAATCAAAGTCCCAAGAAACTTCAATCGGTTTAGTCCAAAAGCGACCTTCTACCCCTGTTTCTTTATCAACGTGTAATAAATAACCTTGTTTTTCAGGATTTTCAATCGTAAACGTGACTTTATATTTACCTGCACCATCAAGTTTAATATTATTACCATAGTGAGGGCCATCCGATGCGTTCATTGGCATAAAGTTACCTTCGATCGCTTTATCGCTACCTTCTTTTTGTATTTTATACTTAACGGTCAAATAAGGGACAAAATCACCAACGCCATAACCTAATTTATTACCTTCTGCAGCAGAGATATCTGCTTCAATATGCATATCTGATTTTGAAGCTGGCAAACCACCCATTCCAGCCGGTTCCATATCAACAGGTTGGAAATAAACTGCGCCAATATGTAATGGACCAACAGTGACTTCATCACCGATTGGGAACTCTTCAAAACCTTTTTGTTCACCTGGCGCCGGCGCTGCTGCGTGAGCAAACGAAGATAACGCAAGTATTGAAGCAATACCCGCCGATAATACTAATTTTTTCATTGAAAACTCCTTCACTTTCTTTTTAACAACTTTTTTAACGAATATTCCTAAAGGCTTGTCTCTATTTTATTGGTGGCAAATCCGTTAACTCTTATAATTTTTATGACTACGCTTAAATGTGTAATATATAACTGCAAACGCCACAATAAACACCATAATGACTTGTGGAATTAATGTCTCTAGTGTTGGATAAATACCTAAAATCTCAACAGAATGAACAAAATCAACAGGAGTAACCGAAATAATATCAGCCTCTTGCAACTCTTTCACTCCACCACCAGCAAAAGCAATTGCCATAACATACATTAATATACTAGTACCAATAAAGAATGGTTTAATCGGCAGTTTCATTGAGCCAAAACGAATCACCATAAAAATCACTGCCAACACAATTGTTCCAACGGCTAGTCCATACCAAACCTTATCCATATGATCTTGAGCATCAACTAACATGGCTTGATAAAATAAGATCGTTTCAGCACCTTCTCGAAAAACAGCTAAAAAAGCGGCAAAACCTAATGCAAAACGACTTCCTGATGAAATTGCTGTTTGCACTTTACCTTGGACATAACTCTTCCACGCTTCAGCTTCGGCTTTAGAAAACATCCAGTTACTAATAAAAAACAACACCACTGTTGCAAGTAACATTGCCGAACCTTCTATAATTTCTTGATTAGCACCACTGATTGTAATTGCAGATCGAAGTGCTATCGCAGCAAATACACTGGCAAAAACAGCAGCAAGTGAACTCATATAAACTACTTTCACCATTGGCATATTCCCAGAACGAACAAGATAAGCTGAAATTGCTGCAATGACTAAAATCGCTTCTAAGCCTTCTCGGAATATAATAATAAATGAAGCAAAGAAAACGCCCCAACCACTCTCTTTTTTGCCATCCAATTCGTTAGCGTCTTCATGCAACATTTTTAAAATTGTATCTATCTCAACACGAACAGCTTTATTTGGTGCACCATCACTCATCAACCGCTTAATTTTAGCAAATTGATATTCAGTATCAGTGCCACGCTTACCCGAAATATAAGACATAACAGCACGCTCTACTCCGTGCTTTTCATAAAAGCCAAAATAGGCATTATTAACACGAGCTTTGGCACGCTCAACATCTTTCATAAAATAGATATCATAAGCGTCATTTAAAATGACATCCATTTCACTAATAATGGCATTCCAACTTTCATATTTTTTTTCTACCGCATAAGACGATGGTGCAAAGGCCATCAAGCTTGCAATAAGAAGCAAAGTAAGTGTAATAAATCTTTTCATATCCCGTTATTACCTCTTATTTTCCTAATAAAAGCATACCAAGTGGTTTACTGCCTTCGGGTAATTCTAGCTCTTGGATGATGACGTCTGGTTTAATAGAATGAATATAACGGGCGCTTAATTTCAACGCTGTCGCAGCTAGATAGGCATTTTGACTCATTGCACCAACAGCTGTGTAACTAAAGTTAGTAATTTGTTCTGGATTGATATCCGTAAATGCACGCGCATCTGACACAAAAATCAACGAATAAGCCGCTCGCTTAGTAAAATTTTGTAAACCAATATCAGCACGAATATCTTTGTTATTAATTTCTTTTAAATAATGTCCTTCCCACTCATATAAAAAAGTGCCCTTTTCACCGGCAACATAAATTCGTACGTAAGGAGAATTACCATTAGCCATTGGCACAGTCCAACCATTTTTGCCTCGGTTTAAACCACTTGCCGCCCAAAGCACAGTTGAAAGTTCATCATCAGCCACTTGACCAACAGGGAAACCGCCTCCGGGCGTTGAAGAGCGCTTTTTCAAACTTTCAAACAAACTCATGCCATCTCTAGTTTGTGGTGTTGGTAATGTAATATCGGCATAACAAAAAGAAAAGCAAAATAAAGATAAAATGGCAATGACTTTCCGTATAAAACACGGCATAGCAACCCCTGACATTATAATAATGGACTAGGGATATCTTATTGCGAATGACATCAATTATCAACATCAAATAGTAACAATTATCATTTTTCCCCATAGTAACACTATTTTTATTGGCATTTTATAATACGAAATTAACCGATATTTTTATTTTTTTGCGCATTAAGTATATACTTAAGCAAAATTGATTCTTGAGTAAATTGAGTAACACATTTTATGCCATTATCAACACTGATTGTTTTACCACTTTTTATTATCGCAATTGTTTTTGCCACATTTTTTAAACAAAAAAAGTGGCAATTTTTAAGCATAACATTATTCACGGTCTTTATCGTAATGGAGCTCACTTCTATCTACTTTAGTGGTGGCTTTATTGATTATCAGTTTTATGTGAATTTAAACGTTAATGACATTATTGAAGGGCTATTTATTTTCAAATTACAAGCTGCTTTGGTTATTGTCGTCTTTTTTACCCTTATTTTTTTGCTATCAAAACTAGCGAATTGGTGCAAACGAAAATGCCCTTTAATTGTTCGTTTATTATTAGCCGTTGTAGCAATTGTATCAATTAGTTATCACAATGGACCACTAAGCCGTTTATACGAAATTTATCAAGTGACAAGTGCCCCTCGTAAGCCATTTGATCAAGCGTTACAATCACTCAACATGACTAACTATACTAATAAAAATCAGCTTGTTAGCCATCAGGGTAAAAATATTATTGTGCTATCTTTAGAATCGTTTGAACAAGGCTTTTTTGATTTTGACAACATAACGCCTAATTTACGACAACTTCGCCAAGATTATACCTTTTTTGCCAATATGCCAATGAGCCCTGGTAGCAGTTGGACTACCGCATCGATGTATACTTATATGACTGGTATGCCTTTTTTAATTGGCGGCTACACCACATCGCCATTAATGCGTGCAGATAAAACAAACTTAGTCAGTTTGGGAGATGTGCTTAAACAAGCGGGGTATCAAACCCGTTATGTAATGGCAAGCCCCGATTTTGCTGGCATTGGCCATACTGCGGAGCTGTTTGGTATGCAAGTTATTTCCGAAAAAAACTATGTTGGGCAATATCCACCAGCACCTTTTGGATTGTATGACAAAGATATTTTTGATGTTGCGCAAAAACAAATTGGCGAAATGCGCCAAGCAAACAAACCCTTTGCTTTGTTTGTTTCGACTGTTTCAACCCATGCACCAAATGGTTTTGATGATGAAAGAATGCGATCGGTTATTTCCCCCAAAGCAGATAACATGTCGTTTGTTGCAGCATCGTTAGATCATAACTTAGGACTTTTCATCCAACATTTAAAAGATGCAGGTATTTTAGAAGATACGGTATTTTACATTTTTCCAGATCATTTAATGATGGGTTCTGGCACACCAACAATCAATCGTCTTTCACAAAAAGAACGCAAACTTTATTTATTAACAAATGCACGCACACAAGATCTACAAAAAACGCCTGATCAGACCATTTATCAAATAGATTTGCCGCGTTTAATTTTAAACGGCGCACAAATTGAAAGTAATGCCAAATTTTTGACTGATTATTTAACCAAGCCTAATTTTGATAAAAAACAGTTTATTGAACAAAATAAATCCAATATTGCAACGATCAATAACTCAGCACAAGTGTTCAAATAGGCGTACAAAATGGCATTTGATACATTAATTTTAGTCGCTACGATTAGTTTTTTAGGTATGATATCGCCTGGACCTGATTTCTTTTTGGTGTTAAAAAACAGCTTGAGTTATAACCGCAAAATGGCATTACTCACCTGTTTAGGCGTAATTATTGCCATCTTGGTTCATATGAGCTATTGTGTTGCAGGCATTGCAGTGCTTATCACCGCCACACCGCTACTTTATAATGCTTTACGTTATGCGGGTGCTGCTTACCTAATATGGCTTGGTATAAAGGCACTAATTGCCTCAAAACCAAATACGACCTATATAGGTAAACAACAAACAAAACAATCAATTTCAGAAAAATCAGCCTTTATGCAAGGTTTTTTATGTAATTTACTTAATCCTAAAGCAACGTTGTTTTTTTTAGCTACCTTTACTCAAGTACTTAATGCAGAATCATCAACATTTGATAAACTCATCGTTGCCTTGATTATTTGGATTGAAGCTATATTTTGGTGGCCTTTTGTCGTGTTGATTTTTCAAACACAAAGCGTACAACGCCGTTATTTTAAAATTCAATTTATCATTGATAAATTACTAGGTGTCATTTTAATAACACTGGGAATAAAAGTCGCTTTAGGGTTTTAGATTATTAAACAATAATAAGTAGATATTGATACTAAAATGCACACTTTTTTGAATATTCAACCGTTAATTGTTAAACTGGTATCAATTGAAATTTTATAATCGTTTTACCCTTATTAACGGGTTATAAATTCACGGAACACTTATTTTCATTCGATAGGCTAATTGAAATGGATAAATTATTACAATATGGTCGAGAGCTTCTTGAATTAGAGATACACGAAGCGCAAAAATTACCTGATCGACTAGGCAACGATTTTGTTAACGCATGTCAGCTTATTTTAAACACCAAAGGCAAAGTGGTTGTTTCAGGTATTGGAAAGTCTGGTCACATAGGTAAAAAAATTGCCGCTTCATTAGCAAGTACCGGTAGTCCAGCTTTTTTTATGCATCCATCGGAAGCCTTACATGGCGATTTAGGGATGGTTACACCAAACGATGTAGCCGTTTTAATTTCTTACTCAGGCCGAGCCAAGGAATTTAATTTAATTTTACCTATTCTTGCCGAAATGAATGTACCGGTTATTGCTATTACTGGGGGATTAGATTCGCCACTAGCAAAATCAGCTCAAGCCATTCTTGATATTTCAATTGAAAAAGAAGCTTGCCCAATGGGACTTGCGCCGACATCAAGTTCAACCAACACATTGTTAATGGGTGATGCACTTGCTATCGCTGTAATGCGTGCACGGGGCTTTAAAGAGGAAGATTTTGCACGCTCTCACCCTGCTGGTAGCTTAGGAGCCAAATTACTTAACCATGTGAGAGATGTAATGCGTACCGGCGATCGAATTCCGAAAATTTCACAAACTGCAACAGTATTTGATGCTATGCTAGAATTAAGCCGTACAGGTGTGGGGTTAGTTGCAATTTGTCAAGATAACAATAAAATAATTGGCGTATTTACCGATGGTGATTTACGTCGATTATTATTAAAAAATGGTACATTACAAGATAGCATTATGGAAGTTATGACCAGCCCTGGACATCGCATCCCTGAAAATTGGAAAGCGGTTGAAGCACTAAAATCATTTAATGATCATAACATTACCGCAGCTCCCGTTGTTAACAGCGAAGGCGAATTAGTAGGCGCTTTAAACATCCATGATTTGCACCAAGCGGGTATTAACTAAAACTATTGATAAATACCTATTGCCAAAAGGTGCTATCTATTGAGATAATTACCGACCTAAATTTTTGTCGTTAGACGGAGATCCAAGAAAAGTTACACAGTGATAACGCGAATAACACTATAAAGTTATAGCGCATTGATATTGTGTTGTATATTTTAACCAAAATTAATAGATGATGAAACTACAATGGCAGAAAAGCGAAATATCTTTCTAATTGGCCCAATGGGGGCAGGAAAAAGCACAATAGGCCGACAAATTGCACAACAGTTAGGCATGGATTTTTTTGACTCAGATCAAGAGATTGAAAAACGTACAGGCGCTGATATCGCATGGATTTTTGATCTAGAAGGGGAAGAAGGATTCCGTGCCAGAGAAGAAAAAGTCATTAATGAATTGACAGAAAAACAAGGCGTCGTTCTTGCGACGGGTGGAGGTTCTGTCTTATCTAAAGAAACACGCAATAGATTATCCGCTCGTGGAATTGTTGTCTACCTTGAAACAACAATTGAAAAGCAAATGGCAAGAACACAAAAAGATAAACGTCGCCCACTATTACAAGGTAGTAACACCCCGCGTGAACTTTACGAAGAGCTAGCCGATAAACGCGAACCACTTTATGAAGAAATTGCCGATATTACAATTAAGACTGATGAACAAAGTGCCAAAGGTGTTGCTGGTTATATCATTGATCAAATAGAGCAAATTTAAACCATCATTTTCACTTACGATGGCAAGTTATAGCAAGGCAATGAACCTACTAATAGGTTAAGGAGTAGAAATGCGTGTAGATAGAGAAGATCGTTATATATCTGAACAACCTAATAAAGGCGCTATACTCTCATCAAAATTACCAAAATTGCTACAAGATTGTTTTAAGAAAAAGCGCATTCTACTTGGTCTGGCAGTTGTCATTATTCTATTATTGGTTAGTCTAATTTTGTTTCGCTCTTCAAACAAAAATGAACCAACACCATTAGCGCCACCAGAAATTAATGGTGTTGAAGGAGCGCAAGTACCAAATGACTCCGTTACACATGGACAAGATGATATGTCCATGAATACGGAACAAACCAACTCAGAACAAAATGCAGAGCCAAACACACAAGGTAACAAGCAAAGTTCCGAAATACCTAATGATGTAAACCATAATTTAAATTCAAATGGCAATCCAAAAGATAGACCAGAGGTACCAACCAATCCGGTTATACCACCATCCAATACAAATGGTGTTGCCAATTCAAATAACATTAAAGCAAATCCGACTAAAACTAGAGAAGATAAAGTCAACATCAATGGAAAAACATCTCATCATAAACCTGATAAAAATGTAACTACGACAAATAATTTAAAGCTAAAAGATAACAGTTATAGCATACAGCTTACAGCATCTAAATCAGCTGATGGACTAAAAAAATTTATTAACCAACATAAAATAACTAATTACCAAATTTATGAAACTAAACGTAATAATGAAAAATGGTATATTTTAATAAAAGGCAATTACTCATCATCTGAAGAAGCACATAAAGCAATCAAGTCTTTACCAAGTGCACTACAAAAAGACAAACCATGGGTTAAATCTGGTGCAACAATTAATAAAGAAAAAGCAGCAAAATAATCAAGGATATCGTTTATTTATCCGAGCAAAGACAAACAGGAGTATCCGTTGAAGAAGCGACGAGCCTTTTTAAAATGGGCTGGAGGAAAATATGAGCTTGTAGACACAATTAAACGGTATCTACCAGAAGGCGATCAACTGATTGAACCTTTTGTCGGCGCTGGCTCCGTGTTTTTAAATACTAACTACAAAAGTTATATTTTAGCGGATATCAATCATGACTTAATTTCATTATTTAAATTATTACAATCTAGTCCTGATAACTTTATTCATGACCTTAGATTGCTATTTACTGCTCAAAATAACCACCCTGATGCATTTTATCAGTTGCGTGATGTATTCAATGGTAGTCAAGACCAATATTTTAGATCACTTTTATTTGTCTATTTAAATCGACATTGTTACAACGGTCTATGCCGTTACAATAATAGGGGACTCTTTAACGTACCATTTGGACGTTATAAAACCATTTATTTTCCTGAAAAAGAACTCTACTTTTTTGCAGAAAAAGCGCAAAGGGCCCAGTTTATTTGTGCACCTTATTACGAAGTAATGAAGCAAGCAAAACAAAATTCAGTAATTTATTGTGATCCGCCCTATATATCCCCAAATGAATCAGCGGGTTTTACAGCTTACTATTCAAATATATTTGGATTTGAAGAGCATAAAAACTTATCAAAATTAGCCGAAACCATGGCATATAAAAAAAATATACCAGTGCTAGTGTCTAATCATTATACTGATTACACGATGACCCTTTACAGCAAAGCAAGTCAACTATATCGAGCAGAAATGCGACGCTCAATTAGTTGCGCAGGTGAAGGTCGCAAAAAAATCGATGAGATTTTAGCATTATATAAAAAGCCATAAACAGGCTTAACTATAATGAAAGTTATTAGAGGTAGGTTATGAAAAAATACATTATTGCGCCATCAATATTATCAGCCAATTTTGCTCGTCTTGGTGAAGACACTCAAAAAGTGCTTGATGCAGGGGCCGATGTTATCCATTTTGATGTCATGGATAACCATTTTGTACCAAACCTAACAATGGGAGCCATGTTTTGTAAAGCACTGCGAGAATATGGCATTACTGCACCTATTGACGTCCATTTAATGGTATCACCGGTTGAAGAACTCATCACCGCTTTTGCCAAAGCAGGCGCAACCAACATATCAATTCATCCAGAAGCCACTGTACATTTGGATCGTTCATTACAGTTAATTAAAGATCATGGTTGCACAGCCGGTATTGTACTCAACCCAGCAACACCGCTTGATTGTCTAGATTATATTATGGATAAAATTGACATCATTTTACTTATGAGTGTTAATCCAGGCTTTGGTGGGCAATCGTTTATACCTTCCACCATCAAAAAAATACAACAAGTAAAACAGCGTATTATAGAGTCTGGGCGCGATATTCGTTTAGAAGTTGATGGCGGAGTAAAAGTCGAAAATATTGCAGAAATAGCCAAAGCCGGTGCAGACATGTTTGTTGCTGGATCAGCTATATTTAACCAACCGAATTATAAAGCTGTTATTGATGCAATGCGTAAAGAGTTAGCAGGAGTGACACATGCATAAACTAAATGACATTCAAGCAATCGCCTTTGATTTAGACGGTACCCTTGTTGATAGCGTACCGGGGCTTGCACTAGCGGCACAAAAAATGTTGTCCGACTTAACCTTACCGACAATCAGCAACGAACAGATCAAAAACTTTGTAGGTAATGGTATTGATATTATGTTGGAACGGGTATTTAATGCAATTGGCACCACGCCTTCTGGCGAACTTTTTTCAAAAGCAAAAAACCTTTTCAATCAACATTATAATAAAGTAATGGATGCCGAAACCAAGTTATTCCCTCACGTCAAAGCAACCTTAAAAACACTGCATGACAGCCAATACCCATTGGCATTAGTCACCAATAAGCCGGCACAATTTTTGCCAGCCTTACTGACTTCTTTAGGTATAAAAGAGTACTTTTCATTAGTACTTGGTGGGGGTGATGTCATTAAATTAAAGCCACACCCAGCACCTTTATATCAAGTTATGGCAACCTTTGGATTGTTTAGTGATCAACTCCTATTTGTTGGTGATTCTAAAAACGACATCACTGCAGCACAAAATGCCAATTGCCCAACCGTTGCATTAAGCTATGGCTATAACTATGGTGTTTCGATTGCTACCAGCAATCCTGATTTTTTATTGGATGATTTTAAAGAGATATTAACATTATTACCTCAGCCAAAAGCTGATGCAAAAAAATAATTAGCATAAATTAGGAACAAATTATGAGTAAACCGATTGTATTTAGTGGCGCTCAGCCATCAGGAGAACTAACACTTGGCAACTATTTAGGTGCGTTAAAAAATTGGGTGGCTCTGCAAGGTGAATATGATTGCGTTTATTGTATCGTCAATCAACATGCAATCACTGTACGCCAAGATCCCAACAAACTACGCAAAGCCACATTAGATACACTAGCGCTTTATTTAGCTTGCGGTATTGACCCAAAAAAGAGCACTATTTTTGTACAATCACACGTCCCAGCACATGCCGAATTAGGCTGGGCATTAAATTGTTACACCTATTTTGGCGAACTCAGCCGTATGACCCAATTTAAAGATAAATCGTCTCGTCATTCTGAAAACATCAATGCCGGTTTATTTGATTACCCAGTACTGATGGCTGCCGATATTTTGCTTTATCAAGCAAACTTAGTACCTGTGGGCGACGATCAAAAACAACATCTTGAATTATCGCGTGATATTGCTATGCGCTTTAATGCACTTTATGGCGATATTTTTACTATTCCAGAACCATTTATTGCCAAAGTAGGCGCGCGCGTTATGTCATTACAAGAACCAACAAAAAAAATGTCCAAATCAGATGAAAACCGCAATAACGTCATTGGCTTACTTGAAAATCCTAAAGAGATCGAAAAGAAAATCAAACGAGCAATGACCGATTCTGACGAACCACCAGTGGTACGTTACGACATAAAAAATAAAGCTGGCGTTTCAAACCTGCTTGATATTTTGACCGGTGTCACAGGTAAACCGATCGCCGAACTTGAAAAAGAGTTTGAAGGTAAAATGTATGGCCATTTAAAAACCGAAGTAGCAACGCAAGTCATTGACATGCTAACCACCTTGCAAACCAAATATCATGAGTATCGTGATGACGAAAGTTACTTATTTTCAATTATGCAAGAAGGTGCCGAAAAAGCACGCTCAAAGGCCGAACCAACATTGAAAAAGGTCTATGATGCAATCGGTTTCGTATAATTGCCAAATCAATAACGGATTATTACTAAAAATAAAACAGTATGCAATGGCTTTAATAGACTAAGAAAATTGGCAATAATTAAAGCCATGTAAATATACGGATTAGTTATGAAGATTATTATTCTCGGTGCAGGACAAACAGGTAGTGCGCTTGCTGAATATCTAGTTACCGAAAAACAAAACGATGTCACAGTGGTTGATGAAGACCATGATAAATTACAATCACTACAAGAACGTTTTGATTTACAGGTGATTTGTGGTAAATCGTCCTATCCACAAGTGCTCAAAGACGCAGGCGCTGAATCAGCCGATATGCTTGTTGCCGTTACTAATTCTGACGAAATCAACATGATAGCCTGCCAGATTGGGCATGTGATGTTTAACATTCCACAAAAAGTAGCACGTATTAGAGAGCCTGAATACAATGACGAAAATTACCCCTGCTTCAAAAAAAACTGCATAAACATCGATCATATTATTGCCCCAGAAAACCTTATCACTAATCATATTAGCCAATTAGTACAATATCCGGGTTCGCTACAATTTGCATCTTTTTATGACAATCGAGTCTGTTTGGTGGCTGTTACCGCCTATTATGGCGGTGCTTTAGTTGGCAGTGAACTTTCTGGGCTTAAAGAGCACTTACCCCATGTTGAAGCACGGGTTGTCGCAATTTATCGCAAAAATCGCTTTATACGTCCACTAGCATCAACCCTAATTGAAGCCGGTGATATGGTTTATTTCATCACCCCACCAGTTAATATCAAAGCTGTGACGAGTGAGTTACAACGCTTAGAAAAGCCTTATAAACGAATCATCATTAGTGGCGGTGGTGGAGTGGCAGTCACTTTAGCAAAGCGTTTAGAAAATGACTATCAAGTAAAATTAATCGAACGCAATGCCGAACGTGCCGAATTAATTGCTGAGCAACTTACTAATACCACAGTTCTGCACGGAGAATCATCGGATCAAGAATTGCTTTCACAAGAACAAGTTGAACTTACTGATCTGTTTATTGCTGTCACCGGTGATGATGAGTCCAATATCATGTCATCCATGCTAGCCAAAAGGATGGGGGCTAAAAAAGTGATTGTGTTGATTCAACGCCAAGCCTATCTTGAACTGATTAATGATAGTGTGATTGATATTGCAATTTCCCCACAACACGCCACCATTTCAGAGCTACTAAGCCATGTAAGACAAACTGGCGTTGTTAAAGTCGTTTCATTAAGACAAGGTGAATCCGAAATTGTCGAAATTGTTGCCAATGGTAATAGTGAAACATCAAGACTAGTTGGAAAAAATATTAACAGCTTAAAAATACCTTCAGGTGCAACCATTGGGGCGGTAGTCCGTGGTGAGGATGTCATTATTGTCAATACCGATCTAACTATTGAAGACAACGATCACCTTATCATCTTCTTACCAGATAGAAAGGCAATTACCGACATCGAAAAATTATTACAATAACTTGTTAAAAATAGATAGTCAGTTCATAATAACCAAATAAATTTTGACTCGGGGTGTTTTTTGTTTCAACAAAAAACTGAGATTTTACCCGTTGAACCTGATCTGGATTATGCCAGCGTAGGGAAGTCTAAGCCATCAAATCACAAAATTGGCCAATTCTTCCCAACATGCAAAGATAATAAGGAAGAAATAAATATGCCAGCAGTCAAATCATTCCCAACTAACCAAGCAACCTCTTTTATCCACCACGTTAAACAACAACGCCCGCTAGTGCATTGCATAACTAATGATGTAGTCCAAAATTTTACCGCTAATATACTACTCGCTATTGGCGCATCACCGGCAATGGTTGTTGCCGAGCAAGAAGTTGCTACATTTGTTACCATTGCCGATAGTTTACTGATTAATATTGGCACCGTTCACAGCAATATAGCAACAAGCATGTTATTAGCTGCGACTAAAGCTCAGCAAACACAAACACCATGGGTACTCGATCCCGTCGCTGTAGGACCTGCACTTAATTATCGTACTGAAATTGCATATCAATTATTATCATTAAAACCAACGGTAATACGTGGTAATGCCTCAGAAATATTAGCACTAAATGGTCAAAACTCATCGGCAAAAGGGCCTGACGGTCAAGACTCAACCCAATCAGCTTTAAACGCAGCCAAAGAGCTTGCGCAAAAATATCAAACTATCGTTGCAATGACAGGAGATATCGATTACATCACCGATGGCAACATCATCTATAACATAACAGGTGGTGATATAGCGTTAACAAAAGTGACTGGAACAGGATGTTCGTTATCCGCCATAGTAGCAGCCTTTATAGCCAATTCGCCTGACATTTTATCTGCTACCGCCTCGGCATGTTTTATGATGAAAAAATCCGCTGAACTTGCCAACAAACAGCAAGGATTAGGTACCTTTGCGGTATCCCTATTAGATCAACTCTCACTATTTAATCCATCACTTTAATAAGGATAGAAGATGAAAAAACAACTGGATTTAACGCTTTATTTAGTGCTCGATCCACTACTCTGTGGTGGTATTAGTGGTATGGTCAATACAACAAAAATTGCAGTCAAAAACGGCGTAACCGCTATACAGTTAAGATCAGAAAAAGAACTGGCAGGTAAAGATTGGTATCAAGCCGCATTAGCATTGAAAGAAGCACTAAGTGATACACCTATCCCACTATTTATAAATGATCATGTGGATATTGCTTTAGCAGTTAATGCCGATGGCGTACATATTGGACAAAGTGATTTACCTGCCGATGTCACTCGCCAACTCATAGGCAAAGATAAATGGTTAGGGCTTTCAATATCTAATCGCCAACAACTTGATACCACTCCTTGGCAACTGATTGATTATATTGGTATTGGTCCTATATTTCCAACAACAACCAAAAAAGATGCAACGGCCGCACTGGGAACCGAACAGTTAACCAAGTTAGTAGAACTAAAGCAGCGCCCTGCTGTTGCCATTGGTGGTATTGATGAAAACAATGTAACTAATGTCATCCAAACAGGCATTGATGGTGTTGCAGTGGTTTCCGCTATTTGTGGCAAAAAAGATATTCAACAAGCAACGTTATCGCTTATTAACAAAATCAAGCAAGCTAAATAGGAAATACTATTATGACAACAATTGCATTAACCATTGCTGGATCTGACCCTAGCGGTGGCGCAGGTATTCAAGCCGATTTAAAAACCTTTTCTGCAATCGGCGCTTATGGCATGTCGGTCATTACGGCCTTAACGGCACAAAGTACACAAGGGGTTGATGCGGTATTAGCGATCTCGCCAGAATTTATTGAAGCCCAATTTAATACGCTTTATCAAGATATTCAAATTGATAGCGTAAAAATGGGCATGCTGATGAATAAAGAGATAGTCACAACCGTCCACCACCTGCTAAAAAGCAATCCAATCCCGATCATCGTATTAGACACCGTCATGGTCGCCAAAGGGGGGCATTCGCTCCTAAAACCTGACGCCATCACAGCCATTCGCGAACTTTTACTACCCCTAGCAACCATCATCACTCCCAATCTACCAGAAGCCGCCGCGCTACTTGATTGTGACGAAGCAAAAACTGAAGATGACATGCAAAAGCAAGGGCATGAATTACTCAAGTTAGGCTGTAAAGCGGTATTAATGAAAGGAGGACATTTGCTCAGCAATGAAAGCCCTGATTATTTAATCACTCAAAATAACACAGTTAAAATAACCGCCCCACGCATTCAAACAAAAAACACCCACGGCACTGGTTGCACATTATCCGCAGCGATTGCCGCATTATTACCTAAAAACAGCTTGCCAGATGCAATAGCCCAAGCCAAAAATTACCTACACGGCGCAATTAGTCATGCTAACGATTTAAATATAGGGAAAGGGATTGGACCAACGCACCATTTTTACCGCTGGTGGTAATCGCACAATAAACAGGCTAAGTGGGATTTGAGTTATCGGCTATTACATATAACAACAAATCCCATATTTTAACTAATACAAGTCCTTTGCTTCACTTGTGCTACAGGTAAGTGTCCCTTTTTTTCCTTGTTCATTTTTAGAGTAGTCAGCCCAACAACTTTTCATTGATAAATCAATTTTTTTTATTAACTCAATTCTGCTTGTACTGTAAGCGCAACTGACATAATAAGGTTCAACGTCTGTATGGTGATTAACTTCCCATATTAACTCATGTTTCTTACCATCAACCGTTCCTTTTGCTGGTTTTAAAGCCCCCATTCTAGAAGGATTATCATAATAAACAATCATGCTATGAAAAGAGCTACTCAGACTATCTTTCTCAAAAACCTCCCATCCTTCGGGCATTTTTTCTACTTTTTCTTTAACGTCGATTTTTTGTGGGCACTCAATCTGATAAGCATTAACAAAAAAAACCGCACCAAACCAAACTACGACAGCTATTGTCATACTCAATATTTTTTCTTTCATATTATATATCCTGCTAATAATAGCAATATAAATAACGAGATAAAAACTCGCTAAGGTGTCACAATCCTAACAAAGTCATAGCCAGCGTTGTTAACAGCATCAATTACGGCTTCTTGAGAGATAGTACTATTTGCAATATCAACTTCGTGCTTGATTAAATCAACAGTCACCTTTGCCTTTGGATCGATATCATTGATCGCTTTTGTTATTGCTTTAACACAATGTTGACAACTCATATTATCGACGATTAATTTCATAGATTCTCGCTACTTTTACTGGTTATAGTCTTAATAAAAATTTACATAAAAAAAACTAAAATTACTACAATTTTATCCATAATATGATAGCATCATATTTCAATCAACACTTATAACAAATCATTATGATGAAGAAAATAAAATATTGTTTATTATTAACTTTAAGCTTAACCCTTGTGGGTTGTTTTGGTGCTAACCAATCTAGTATCAACCGTTGGATTGACAATCCTACTGCTAACGAAATAAAAGTCACTATTGATGGTAAAGAATTAACTATTCCAGCCAAATCAGGTATTAATTATACATTTGAATACGGCAAACATACCTTATCGTATAATAATGACGACTTCAATTTTGTCGTAAAACCGGCTCAATTTGGCGAATTAGGTCTTATTAACCCAACACAAAGTAACTATTACTTATACACAGTCATCTATTCAACCTCTGAGATGAATGATGAACAATACGAAAAGATCTTAAGAGAAAACAGAGAAATAAATAGCATCCCAGCCATTATTGATGGTAAAGAGCAAGAAATAGAAATGCCAGCAAAATTAATCAATGATGTATTTATTGAACACAGCCAATATCATTGGGATTATTCTTATGATCAGCCTTTCCCAAAAGAAATAACTCAAGACCTAAAATTAAAGAAAAACCAATCTTATCAACAACGTTATAGAAAATTATATCGTGAAAGCGACTTTATTGAATTCTTAAAAGAAGATGAACAAGAAGACATTAGCTTCCCTTACAATCCTAAAAAGTTCAGCGAGATAAGCCAATATGTTATTCCTAAGATTGACTTAAATAACATAAAATGCGAAGCCGGTCGCCAATATATGGAAGGCCTGTTAAATGATTGGAATCATCTTATGACATTAAAAGGTAGTGATTTTACAAAACCATACGACAATTTGGCATCAAATGATGCAATGGCTAAAAGCTATGGTTCAGAAGACAAATGTACAGAAGCAAACGATCCTGAGAAAACTTATAGCAAAGAATTGAGGCAATTCGTTGATGCTCTCAGAAATACTCGCGATGTTAACTTTTATGTAGTTAAATAGTATTGGTGATATTATTTTACTGGAAAGAGGCTGCTTTGCAGCCTTTTTTTTTGTTTTTGGGTAAAGATTGTTAAATAAAAAAACCCAATAAAATCAATACCTTTTCTGACCGTTTTTTGGATTTAATTGTATTGATTTTTAATACAAAAACAACTCAAAAAAACACCAAAGGTTATGCTGTCTGTCTTATTCCGGCATCAGAATGTGCCGACAACAGAGCGAGGTTAGCACGCCAAACAGGGATGTTTGGCGAGGCTATTCTCCGTCTGGAACGGATAATAGCCGGTGCGTTAAGACCGAGCGCCGGCGTCGGGTAGCCGCAGGCCACATTCTGACGCCAAGCGTGCGATTGCAAAGGGAATTCGCTTTAATTCCCTTTGCTCGGACGTGGTCACGATAGCTATTTTGTCCACCCAAGGTCAAAACGTCCGAAACCTTGCTGTACTATAAATAGACCACAAATTTAAACCGGCTACAGCGTAATCACTAGAATTGCCGGCCACGCTTTCAGCGTTGGGGGGGTGACGCGATGGTGGCTTCGCAACAGCGCAACTCTAAGGGAAAATGCCCCAACTGATGCAGGGGCTTTATTCTTTGTTAGATTATCCTCTATCTGCACCATAACCGCCCCCGCGGCCTAAGGATTAAGGAATAAGATATAAAAGCTAAGGTGCGATGCAAACAGCGTAATGGCGACGGCTGACACTGTAGCTGTCAACGTTGCCGTAGAACGAGTTGGCAGTGAACCGGTTGTCGCTTGTCCAATAGGCGCCGACGAAGCCCGTATCAGCGTAGCGGGACATGCAGCCCCACTCCGCGAAAAAACCAGCACCTATGTAACGCATGTAACGATTAACAGATGAACTAGGCGTGCCGCTATCTATACCATTTACACAAGGGAATGAAGAAGATATACCACACTTCGCGTTAGTTAAATCACTTACCCGTGCCAAACGATAACCCAAACTGCTACACCAAGATATTTGGTTAGACTGTGTATCCTGTTTATTAACCCGATTGACGAACCACTGCTTTAACACAAATCCATACTTCACCTCATTACTATTACTATCCCTACCAACCAACTCAAAGGTCTGTGGCAAAGATGGCAACGGAGTAAGCGGACTAGGATTACTTGAATTTATCTGAGTACTATTAGCCTTAGGACCGCTTAATGTTACCTTCGTCCCACTTGACGTCCAGTTGACTGTAGCTGTTATTCCACCACGAGTAACAGGAGACCACGTAAACCGACTTCCATCCACTCCTGCAGGCATCTCTAACTCAAAATACAACCCATCAGCACCCGTTGTAGGAAAATTTCGGTCGTAAGATGAAGAATCATTAGACTGAGTTAAAAAACCATTATGAAAATCCCATATGTCAGCTGGGCCGGCGGAATCGCCTGAGCCATAAGAAGTAATCGGCCTTGCGTGACTCACAAAGTAACAAACAACAGAACTACTGTCATACGGATTGATATAATATGTCACCGTCTGACCGCTAAAATCAGTCCTATTAGGAACTCCGTACCGTGTTTGTAAATATCCCCCTGTACTTCTTAAGGTTACCTTATAAGGAGCCTTACATTTATCTAATGCATCACTACGACTTACTGTATTACCATTATTATCCGTAAATGATACCGATATATTCCCTGATGCGGTAACTCCATTTGTACCCTGACCATCACCATCATCATCACGCCAATAATTATACCTAGTGACCAAATCACTTATACTCACTGAACTAACCGATGATGGGACTATCATGTCTATATGACTTAGAGTATTCCCTACATAAGGTAATCTTATTGGATTTGATACACTTGATGTATTAGTAGACGGCGTGATGACTTGACCATCCTGCAATTTGATAGACAACAAACTATCCGTTGATGTGGCCCTTGTTTGGCCACCATCAAACGTTAAATACGGGGCACTACCCTCTATTGTCCTTGAAGTACACGCCGTTAATGCCTGTGAACATGCCACAGAACTCTGTGTATATGACAGCAACAATGCCACGAAGAACAATGAGAATCCAGTTAATCTAAATAAGTTTGGTAATTTAGATAGAAAAGGTAAGCACCTTGACCTTGGCGATAACCCTGCCGGTAAAGTTGCCGATTTCGCTAAGCGAAATGACTTCGGTGATAAAAATAAGAACTGTATCTGATTTTGACTACAGCAAAACTGAAAAAGATTTAAGGCGCAGGTTTGGCAGGCCAGATACCATATCTGGTAACTCATTTCGATCACCCTGTCAATTAAAATTTTTTTATTTCGTTTTTTATAACCAGCTGCCCAACTAATGAGCATTCCATTGCTTTGTAAGCGATCAAATTATAACCTCTTGATTAGGGGCTGTTGATCTTTGCTGTACATAAATTGCTCAACAATACATTGGCAGCCACATTAACATAAATGCCAGTGATACCATACTGGCATAATTCCTTTCTAACTTATCGTATCTAGT